>CAJURK010000028.1 GCA_910588745.1 uncultured Dorea sp.
ACGGAAAAGGGACTTGAACCCCTACTAACAGAGTCAGAGTCTGCTGTGCTGCCATTACACCATTCCGCAAGATTGTCTCAGCGAACAAATATTATTATACCAAAACTTTTCCAAAAATCAACCCCTTTTTTAAATTTTTTTATTTTGAACGAAAGAAAATTTTTTTAGATTTTTTTGATATTTCTTAAGAATCTTTTAATATCTGTTTTTTTCGATATCTCTATGATATGATATTCGAGAAGCAAATGTATGTACTGACTGCTTTTCAGTAACGGCGCTTTACTTAAGGAGTAAAAATGAAATTGCTATTTAAACAAAAATTATTTTCATGGTTTGACAGCTATGATATTTACAATGAATCCGGTGATACTGTCTATACAGTCAAAGGACAACTCGCCTGGGGACATTGCTTAAAAATTTTTGATGCTGACGGCCATGAAATCGGCTCTGTAAAAGAGCAGCTCCTTACATTTCTCCCAAAATTTGAAATGTATCTAGGCGCGCAATATCTGGGCAGTATTAGTAAGGAACTCTCTATCTTTAAGCCCAAATATCGCATTGACTGCAACGGCTGGCAAGTGGAGGGGAATTTTCTTGAGTGGGATTACCGTATTTTGGATTCATCCGGACAGTACATTGCCGGTATTTCAAAAGAACTGCTCAAGTGGACCGATACGTACATACTTGATATCCGCCGCCCGCAAGACGCTTTATGTGTTCTTATGTTCGTGCTTGCAATTGACGCGGAAAAGTGTTCAAGAAATAATTAATGACTGCATATGGAGGAACATACTATGATACTTGAACTTCAAAACATAGAAAAATCATTTGGCAATAAACCGGTTCTAAAAGGCGTATCCTTTCAAGCAGAAAGCGGCAAAGCCTTTGGTCTGCTTGGCAGAAACGGCGCCGGCAAGACTACCTCGATTCGTATCCTGATGGATGTATTCCCCGCAAACAGCGGAGCTGTACTTATTGATGGACAGCCCATCAATTATAAACAGATTCAGCTTGGTTATTTACCGGAGGAACGGGGTCTTTATCCAAAGAAAATCATCATCGACCAACTTGCTTATTTTGCAGAACTGAAAGGAATGCGGCATAAGGACGCTGTGAAAGCTTCTGATTACTGGCTGGAACGGCTCGGCATGGCAGAATACCGGAACAAACGGCTGGATACCCTCTCAAAAGGCAACCAGCAAAAGATTCAACTTATCACTGCCATTGCCCATAATCCGGATATTGTTATACTGGACGAACCATTTTCCGGTCTTGATCCGGTGAATGCAATGCTTCTCAAAGACGTTGTTAAGGAACAGATTGCCGAAAATAAGATCGTATTGTTTTCCAGCCACCAGATGAGCTATATTGAAGAATTCTGCGACAGTATAGCAATTTTGAACGCAGGAAAAGTAGCGCTGCACGGCGATCTTCATACGATCAAGAGAAACTACGTGCGCGACCGCCTTGTAGTCCGCACCGAATACCCGGAAAAGCTCAGGGCAGAGTTCGGCAAACGATGCACCGCCGGAGAAAACGGCTGCTTATTCATCCAGCTCGCCTCCCCCGAGGAAAAACAAGCGGCAATGAAACACATTACCGATTCCTATGACATTGATGAAATACGTGTATTTGAACCTTCTCTGAATGATATTTTTGTAGAATATGCAAGCGAAGCAGCGAATAAGGAGGATATGTAATGAAACAATTTGGTAAAATACTAAAATTCGAGCTAAAATATTACTTTAAAAACAAAGTTTTCGTAGGCGTTACCGTTCTTCTTGTGCTGCTTATTGCCGCCGTAATGTTTTTTCCGCGCTTTGCATCTATGTTAAATAGCAAGAATGGCGACGAGCCTTCCGAACGTTCGGTGATGCTTATAAAAACAGAATCCTCCGAGCAGGAACCCCTGATCTCACAGGCTTTTACAGAGGCATTTGTCAATTATGACGTACAGATTACCCAAGACAGCAACGATGCGATCCAGGAAGCCATTACTTCTGGAAAAGCGGAATGCGCTTTTGTTATCAGCGAACTCACATCCTATATCTACTATGTCGGCAATCTCTCCATGTACGACATGAATACGGAGACAGCCGACAGTATACTGCAGAATATATACCGCGTTAACGCAATGATTTCCGGCGGCATTCCGGCACAGCAGGCCGGAGAGATTATGTCTGTCCCGATTGAAAGCCAGACACAAAATCTTGGAAAAGACCAGATGCAGAATTACTGGTATACTTATATTATGATTTTTGCCCTTTATATGGTAATTTTGCTTTACGGCCAGATGGTAGCCACCAATGTGGCAACAGAAAAAAGCTCCCGTGCTATGGAAGTACTGATTACCAGCGCCAAGCCGGCCGCTATGATGTTCGGCAAGGTCATTGCATCTTGTCTGGCAGGCCTTGTCCAGCTTATTGCCGTATTCGGTTCTGCAATCTTGTTTTACAGCCTGAATAAAGACCGCTGGGGAGATAATCCCATTGTCGCGTCCATATTTGACATGCCTCCGGGACTCCTTGTCTACATGCTGGTGTTTTTTGTGCTGGGCTTCTTTATATACGCCTTCCTTTATGGCGCGATCGGCTCAACCGCCTCAAAGCTTGAGGATATCAACACTTCGGTATTGCCTGTTACCATGCTGTTTATCATAGCCTTTATCGTTGTTATGTATTCCTTTTCTTCCGGCAACGTGGACAATACGCTTATGAAAATTTGCTCCTACATTCCATTTACCTCGTCTATGGCGATGTTTACCCGCATTGCCATGAGTACGGTACCCTGGTATGCAATCGCAGCGTCCATCGTCATCCTGATCGGTTCCGTAATCGGAATCGGCGTGCTGTCTGCAAAAATCTACCGGGTAGGCGTACTGCTTTACGGTACTACGCCGAAAATCGGCTCCATTCTCAAATCAGTCTGGAAAGCATAAGTATACTGAAATAAAACAGGAAGGCATACGAACCAAACCGTTCTTTGCCTTCCTGTTTTACACTCTTCTCTTTTTCCCGAACTCTTTCCATCTTCATCTTGATACTTTTCCGATAAAATTTAGGAAGTTCTTTTTATATATCAGTTCCAGCGTATGTTCCGACAGCCCCAACCCATGCATGGTTCGGTCTTTTGCCGTTATATAATGTCCGTCCGGTCTCAGCGGATAATCTCCCTTATTTTCCAGAAATTCTGTAATCAGCCGGATACGGGAAGCAGATTCTTCCATAGACAGCTCTTGCTCTTCTTTTGCCACTATCACTCTGGTTCCAATATCTGTTCCAAAGCAGATACGATTCTGGTATTTTTCAAAAAATATGCTGGCTGCTTTCTGCTGTTCAGACAGATTATAATACAGTTCGCTCCCCGGCGTAATATCAATATAAACATTCGGATAGGTATCCAGCATAGCCCCCAGCCGTTCCAACTGCTCTGAGAAGAAGAAAAAATGCGGAAATAAAATTCTAAGCCTCGGATGACGGTTCAATACCGCAAATATCTGCCGGTATTGTTCTTCATTGTTGATATAAGTTTCGTCATAAAACCATCCTGCTTCTCTGGCATAAGCTGATACCCTGCTCTCATCCCAGAATTCCTCCGGATCATTTACGTGCATACAGACCGGAATCTGCTTACTTTCAAGGTAATCCCAGTAGTTCTCCCATACATCCTTATCAAAATCCGGTATCGGAAACTGTTTCCGGATGTTTGGTTTCCCCTCCAGCATTTTAATTCCTACGCAGCCCATCTTCATCAGCCGCACGGCTTCGTTTACCAAAGCCTCCTTTAATTTGTCCGGCGGCAAACAAAATACGCTTCTGTCCAACCCACCAAACACGTAGACCGGAACTTTGCACTGTTTCTGAAAACGAAACGCATCTTCTTCCACCGGCTTTCCTGCCGCCGAAGGGATACATTGGAGAGCAACCGCTTCATAATGATTGTCTTCTATCACCTTGTTCAGCCGGCTCTCTCCCATATATTCTATATAATGGATATGTCCGTCTATCATGCTGTTTCTTACCGGCCTTCCTGCTGTTCCTTCTGCCTCATCTTTAGCTTCAGCAGAGCCTTTGCTTTGAGGCAGTCCAGACGAACCATATTATTCTCTCCAACCACGTTGGTCTCCGTTCCGTCCGCACTCTTATTAATGTCCACAATTCCGTCCAGATAGTCATTCTCCACCACGAACTTGGCCACCGTTCCGCTGAAATTCAGCCCTGTTACCGGAATTCCGCGGATTCCGATCTGTTCGCAGGTGTTGGTGTAATCCACGTCGCTGTTGCCCCATCCGTCAGATGAAATGATTACGCCGTCCGCACGCATAGCTTCCGCCCACACGGCAGCCCTGGTTCCTACCAGCATCTTCTCTTTATTACCGTCCGGTGTACCCACCAAAAGGATTCCCATAAGGTCAAGATCGGTATCCTCCGCAACTACTTCCAGCAAAGGGTCCCTAAAATGATGTAATGATGTCTCTTTTGTCGATGGTCCGATTCCCATGCTCCCACGCCTCCTTTACTGCATAGAGCGGATAATTCCGTCTCTGTATTCATTCGGTGTTACCATGATCGGCATATTGCCCATATCGATAATAGAACGTCCGCCTTCCACTCCCGACGGCTCGTCCGCAAAGAAATGCGTATCATACATCGCGCCCTGGCCGGCTACCTGCTTAATAATCAGCACGCGCTTTTTTCCGGGTCTTACAATGTCATGATACTCGTGACGTTCCGTACACTTCTCGCCTTTGAATTTCTTAAGCTTATCCCGATAACTCTGGATAAACTTATCACAGGCCCGGTGCGCGGCCGTCGGTCCCGGACGTTCCTGTCCCATACCAGCCGCAAGCGTCACGTCAAAGGATATGATATAATCGTCATCCCCCGGTGTGCCAGCCCGGTTTAAGTATAACTGTTCTTTTAAATTTCCCTCAGAAGAACCGAATTCATGGCACTGCTTGCCATTCACGTCTACGCCCGTCAGCATCACGTACACTCCGGTAATTGTATGTGTAATCCCATCTCCAATCCTTCCAAGCACCTTGGTGGAAATCGGGATAATATCCATAATCGTATTCGTCCATCTATCATGGTCGCCTGGCTTTATAATCTGAATATCAATCTTTTCCAGATATTCTTCCTCAGCCACCAGCTTTTCAATCATCTCTTTACTAACTGTCATCTGTCCGTCAACTGTAATATCATTATGTTCGCCCCATTCAACCTCTGTCATATGGAAAGCTTTAATTACAAGACGTCTCAAATCTTTTACTTCATCAGCCAATGCCCGCACCTCCAATACCTATTATACTGCTGTCCACAGAGAGTTCGGCCTGGCTTTCATCCTTAATCTCTCTGGACAGGCCGGACTCTCTGTGGACAGTTGTTTTATTATCTTTATTTTCAAAAAGGGCAGATGCATAACATCTGCCCTCCATAAATACGATACGCATTCCAACGTATTAGATCTTAGCTACGTACTCGAATGGCAGCGGAACAATCTTTCCAGGTGTCTGGATCTCTACCAACTGCTCAAGAGCCGCCTTTACGATCTGTGTCTGCTGTTCAACGTTGTGCGGTCCACCTGCATTAGCACCCATAGGTACCAATGGAGCAACTGCACGAGGAGTACCGGTTTGACGAACAACCGGCGGAAGAGCTGCAATAATAATAGTAGGGATTCCAGCTTCTTCAATCGCTCTCTGCACCAATACTGCAGAGCGGTGGCAGGTACCTCATCCAGCGGTGAGAACAACTGCGTCAACATCCTCTTCTTTGAACATCTGCGCGATAGCCGGACCAGTCTCGCCTTTGAACTTCTCCTGGTTTCCGCCGCCGCCCATAAATCCTGCATGAACAGGCGCACATGCTCTGATAAATCCTTCTTTTGCCAACTCGTGAATTCTGTCAATCGGGAACATACAGTTAATGTCTTTGTTAACATCACTGTTATCGTATCCGCCATGTGATACCATCAAATCATCCGATGGTGTTGTGTTCTCTATCTTTCTCCATGTGAAGTCTCCGGCAAGATTAAATCTTTCCTGATCTTTCTTGTGAACACCTGCCGCTGTAGCAAGAGCAATGGACATGTCCTTCAGCTCTTTTGTAACAGGGGTCCATACTGACGGTGGAGTAATAGGAACGAATATTTCTGATTGTAAACCTTTAACAACCGTTAAACTCATTTTTAGTCCTCCTTATTATCCAAACGTTTACGCATCTCTTCTTGTTTGCGCCGTTCTTTTTCAATATTGCTGACGTATTTGTCATTTACTTCGGGTCCAAGCTGCTCCGGAAAACTCATGTTCCACCCGAATTCCTGGCCGACTTTCGGCTCAGTATCACAGATAAACATTCGTTTCGGCGCCTTGAAGAACCCGAGGCGTCCTTTTAAGTCAACGCTGATACTGCAATCGTCAACTTCCACAACGACACCCTCCATATAAATAACTCTTCCGCCATACTTCAAACGTTCATTATTCATCCTTCAAGTCCTTGAATTAGTCGTATTTTTCCTTACGCTTCTGGCTCATCGGAAGTGACTGCTCATTTTCAACAAGTTCAACCTTCTTGCCATAAGCGCCTTCGATTAACTCAACGTTTGTAGACTTAACGTTCGGATTCCATTTCTTCTCTGCAGCCTTAACCTCTTCGCCGGCCATAGCAGTCTTTAACATAGCAAGTGCGCGAACTGCATCTTCTGGACAAAGGGTATTACATCCAAGTACCTCATTCTCGATACCGGACTCAGACTTGTTGTTATCAACCATGTACTGCATGTACTTGTTACCAACAACCAGCGCTCCCTGTACTGCACAGTAAGACATACCTACTACCGGGATTCCTCTCATACCAATCTGCTCGATATGGCTTGCGAAATCGATATGGTTGTTTCCGAAGCCTTCTGTTGTAACGAAAGCGCCGTCCGCATCCATCATCTCTACGGTATGGCCTACGCGTCTGGATACATAGAACTTCTCAGCATTAATCTGAGGAGAACCAACAAATACAACACCACAAAGGTCAACTTCCTCATCGTGAAGAGCTTCCAGTACAAGAGGCTCTCTCCAGTAATGTCTGGACATCTCTTTAGAAGCCGGTCCGATACAGGTCAGAGCATGGATACATCCGTCAAGTACCTCAAGCGGTGATACGCATACCGGAACGTTTCCAAGGTCTACGTTAGCTCTTGCGCCAAGTACTCCAACAGGCTCTACAGGAAGGATGAAGTTATCATGCATAGCTCCCTGTCCCATGATCTCCTTAACGATAACGACTTTCTTCTTATGAGGACGGCGAACCTGCTTAAGCTCCTGCGTCTCTACAACAAGGCTGTCGTCAAGCTTCTTCATCACTTCACGGATTTCCTGTGTGATGATATCAAATGCAGTATGGGCAGCCATAGGTCCACGGCGCTCCATGTTCGTCTTCTCCTGAACTACGATATTACCTTTGATAAAGATCTCGCCTTTATCCGGACATCCCGGACGGCCCCACATAATATTCTCGTCAAGGTATCCTTCGGATGAACCGAACTCACCGATCTGAACTCCGCCTTCATCAACGCCTGTCAGCATCATTACAACGCCGTCAAGCACTCTGGTAACGCCCTCGCCGATCTCGCTGTCGCCTTCCTTGGTTGCGATTGGCTGTACGTCCATGATCGTCTCAGAATAGGTATGGTATTTATCCGGAGTGATGATCTCAAGATGGAAGTCCTTAACCAGTTCCTGGTCGGCAATTACATCTGCTTCGATCCCTTCACGGATAATAAGAGTTGTTCCCTCGATCTTTGTCTCAGGTCCCCTCTTTACATCTGTGATGTTGAAATGTTTTCTTGTTAAAGTTCTTACAACCTTCTCTTCAGCCTTTGTCTCCGGCGCTGCCACGCCTGCTGCTGCAGGTGCTGCCGCTACTGGAACCTCTACTGCTGCCGCGCCTCCGCCAAGAGCGCCAACAGGAATCTGAAGATCAATATCCTTACCTTCTCCAATGTGAATCTTAAGAATTCCGCCTGCTGCCGGAATTGCTGCCGGAGCCTCTGCTACTGCAGGCGCTTCCTCTGCTGCCGCCGGCGCCTCCTCTGCCGCGGGTGTGCTTGGAGCCTTAACTCCATCCAATACGTCTGCGGTCAGCGGAGCAAGAGAATCACAAGTTTTTGTAAGTTTTGCTCCCAGAACCTCCTCGATTGTTAAGCAGCCGTCAAGGTTCAATAATCCTGAATCTACCAAATCATCAAAGATCGCTGGATCTTCCAGATTTGCCGGCTCGATTGTAATGCCTGCCTCGGCTCTACAACAAAGTACCGCTGGATCATGAGCATGTGCTTTAGCTGTTTCAGCTGTGATTGACATATAATTTCCCTCCTTATTTGGTTTGCTCCGGTATCTTTATATCAGATATCGGAAAGTATATATACAGCCGCAAGATAAACCGGGTTCCCTATACCCTTAAGCCTCCGGGAAAATCGGGGGTATCCTTTCAGCCTTTTATCCGCAGCAGTAATACCTAAAATACTTCAATTAAAAGTCTATATCCTGACTTACCTGTTTCGATACCTTCAGCGTTCTGTACAGAGCATGTCCGACAGCTCTCATCGCGTGGTCTGTCTGGTGGAATACCTTAAGCCCCATCTTCGGACCGGACGCCATAACGGTATTGGAACAGTCAGAGCAGTTGCCAATAATGATGTACTCGCACTTATCTTTCTTGAACTGCATGTTGTTCTTAACCTGTCCCGGACAGTTGCCAGGCCGCAGGCACTTCAGCGGCGCGCCCGGCTTATTCTCAATTGCCTGCTTGCACTTGCATACAGACACAACCTTGCCGTTCATCTTTTCCGCGATATCACGCATACGCTCTTCGTTACCGCCGCAGGCACAGACAAGAATACCTGTGTTCGCGCCGTGCAGATCCGGGAACTCGACAGTAACGATGATTCCGCCCGTCGTCTTGGTAATCGGCGCGGAAAGCTCCGTTGCCTTGCCGGTAAACGCTCCGCCCATGATAACCTCGCCGAAAGGCTCCTCAATGCCGCCGGCTCTCTCAATCAGGTCGCCCACGCTTGTCCCAACCGGAACATCCATGAATACATGCGCTTCGTTGCCGCCCTTAATCCGTCCGCGGACCGTCAAGTTCTTGCTGATGCAAGGCTTCTTCTCGTCAATAGCCTCCGCAATCTTGCAGGCCGTTTCCAAATTAATTACAACCGACTTCGCTGCGGAAGGAAGCTGCGTGGTAGTAAGGTTCACTCCAAGACACTCTCTAACGACTGCGCGTTCCTCTCCCATCGGGTAAATATCCGGCATCAGATGCATCTTGATGGCCGGCTCGCCCTCCAGCGCTTTCTGAAGAATCTTAATCGCGCCCTGGTTCTTCTTTTTAATAGCGATAATCGCTTTATCCGCATTGGTAATCTCCATGGAATACTTAATTCCCCTGATCACCTTGTCGCACTCATCCTCAATCTGCTTAATATTATGGGCAAGTCCCGGCTCGCACTCGGCAGCATTAATAAGAATATATCCTCTCTCGCAGTCAAGTTTGAAGTCCTTCGGAAGCTCCGGATTAATCTCCGGGTCAAGTTCTCCCATCTCCTGCTCAGCCAGGTTAATGCCAAGTTTAATCCCTGTCGGGAATCCTGCTCCTCCAAGTCCAACCACTCCGGCAGCCTTAACCATGTCAAGCTTAGAAGCATCTTCCGGCACATCGATCGGCACAAATTCATCCGGCTGCTCTGCGGCAGGCTCGATGACGATCCGGTCGTCTGTAATCTCAGTTACCTTTCCGTACACGCTGGCAAAAATGTTCGCGCCTAAACCTGTCGGTTTCGCAATGAGCGTACCTTTTTTTACTTCTTCCCCAACTTCAACACAGGGAGCGCACGGCGCACCTACGTGCTGACGCAGTAAAATCTGTACATTTCCCATGACACATACATCTCCTTTTCTTCATACTTTTATTCTAAGTAAAAAACGAAATATTACTCGCTATTCCGCCTACTTATTTATAGAAAATTTCTATAGACAAATTTTGTCGATTTTTTGTCAATTCTGTCGTTTGCTTTTTGGCGGAGGCATGTGGGAATCGAACCCACCCAGGACGCTCTTAACGCCCCACACTGGTTTTGAAGACCAGGAGGCACACCAGTTACCCAACTACCCCCATAATTTACCTAATGTTCCTTTACAATAGCACATAATTCTTGATTTTTCAACACCTTTTTCTTTGTTTTTATAATATCAAAAAACCATTGACTTTTCAAGGTTTTTAAAGCATAATAGGTATAAGAAAATAGACTTGGTACTAGAACGAATTCTAGACCTCGGTCTAGAATGCAGTCTATTTGTTAACGGATTGTCGTTTTTTACAGATAGAATAGACATCCTGATATAGATTGCATCAATATTCTTTATACATTTCATCAGAGAATTTATAGGAGTTATCTATAAATCATTATTAACAAGGAGGACAATGCTATGGAATTAAAAGCAAATGTGAATTTCGACCGCTTTGAAGAGAAACTTCAGGTAGTTGACGCTCACACAGTTGGAGAGTTCTGCCGTATGGTAATCGGCGGATTCCCGGAACCAGAAGGAAACACAATGATCGAGAAGAAGAAATGGTTAGAGGAGCATTACGACCACGTTCGTACCGCTCTTATGCTGGAGCCAAGAGGACACCACGATATGTTCGGCGCATTCTTCTGCAAACCAATCAGCGACGAGGCGGACCTTGGTATTATCTTCATGGATACAGGCGGATACTTAAATATGTGCGGACACTGCACCATCGGCGGAGTTACCGTTGCAATCGAAGCAGGGCTTGTAGAGTCTCATGAAGGTGAGAATACCGTAGTTTTAGAAGCGCCCGCAGGAATCATCCGCACCACCGCTACCGTAAAGAACGGCAAGGTAACCGGCGTTACGCTTACCAACGTACCAGCTTTCATTTATAAGGACAACCTGACTGTAAATGTGGACGGCAAAGAGATCCCTTACACCATCTCTTTCGGCGGAAGCTTCTTCGCATTGGTTGATACCACCAAGCTTGATATCGGCGAGATCAACGCAAAGACCGTTCCTGCTTACACAGCGCTTGGAATGAAGATGCGCGACTTAATCAACCAGCAGGTTGAAATCCAGCACCCAACTCTGGATATTACAGAGGTGGATTTAGTTGAGTTCTACGGCCCAACCCCAAATCCGGACAAGGCTACCATGAGAAACGTTGTTGTATTCGGAGACGCGCAGGCAGACCGTTCTCCTTGCGGAACAGGTACAAGCGCAAAGCTTGCAACCCTTCATGGCTGGGGCGAACTTGCAGTGGGCGAGGAATTCGTTTACGAAAGCTTTATCGGAACAACATTCAAAGGGGTTATCAAAGAGGAGACTAAGATCGGGGATTACGATGCGGTTATTCCTATGATTACAGGTTCCGCATATCTTACCGGCATCGGCACATACCTGATTGATCCGGAAGATTCTTTAAAATATGGTTTCTTAATTGGCTAATCTGTGATATACTGCTATACAGAAAACGAGGGCGGGTTCTATTTGAGCCTACCTTTTTGAATAAATTCTGTTGCAGCACAGCGATATTGCCGCCAATCTGTCCAGAAATCCGGCAGCCGGCTCCTCCCTCAAAACGTTACTGTTCGCTCCGTGGCCAGTAACCTTAAAACTCGCTGCAGCAACGAATGAAGGGAACGAAAATTATGCCAAGAAAACGCCAGTCAACCAAAAGCCGTATTATCAAAGCTGCATGGAATCTTTTCTACAAAAACGGATACGACGAGACGACCGTCGAAGATATTATTTCAGCCTCCAAAACGTCCAAAGGGACTTTTTACCATTACTTTAAGAGCAAAGAGGGACTTTTGAATACCCTGCCTTATCTCTTTGATGAAAAATATGAAGAGCTGGCCGGAATTATCGACCCAAAGCTGTCTGCTTACGATAAGCTTATTTTCCTGAATCACGAACTGTTTTATATGATAGAAACCAGCATTGATGTGGAACTGATTGCTTATCTGTATTCCGCGCAGCTTGTCACTAAGGACAAACGTTCTCTGTCCGACCACAAGCGGTTCTATTTTTCATGGCTCACAGAGATCATGCAGGACGGGCTGGACAGCGGAGAATTCATGGATTCCGCCACGGCGGATGAACTCATGAATATTTACGCTATGTTTGAACGGGCGCTGCTGTACGACTGGTCTTTGTTTAAAGGGAAATATTCTTTGTCCGAATACAGCGCTAAGCTGCTGCCTCACGTATTAGAAGGCTTTATTAACGGATTTTAAACATCGAAAAAGGGCAGTCCGGAAATTGCAGACAAACTGCTTTTCCCGGCCGCCCTTTCTTTACGTCAAACCATCACTTCATGCATATCCTGTTCCTGAACTCCGATATCGTCCATTACTTTCCGGACGGCCTCCTTATCGTCCAGTCCCGCGCACCAGGCCAGACCGCAGCCCGCGGAAATTTCCCTCGGCACCGGTATCAGACGCCCCGGCGCTCCCTGCTGCTTACAGCCTTTTTCCATCGCCATAGCGTCGGTCGTAGTATGAAAGGTTACTACCAGCTTCCATTCTTTCTTTCTCATATTTGATATTTCTCCTTATTCTTCCTCTTCCGCCAGTTCTTTTACCGCGCGAATCGCCGTATCAACCTCTTCTTCCGTATTATAGTGGGAGAAACTAAACCGCACGGCTCCTTGTTCTACCGTTCCTAACGCCTCATGCATCAGCGGCGCACAGTGCGCGCCGGGTCTGGTACAAATCTCATAATCCAAAAGCAGCGCGTCGCTGACCTCGGAGGAATCATAATCTCTGATATTCAGCGCCACGATCGGGCATCGTTCCATGGTATGAAAATCCCCGTAGATTTTCACGCCCGGAATCTCTTTCACACCCTCGTAAAACCGCCGCATCAGTTCCTGCTCCCTTCTGCGTATCCGGTCGATGCCTTCCTCATTCAGATACTCCAGAGCCGCATGCAGTCCGGCAATCCCATGCCCGTTCAGGGTCCCGGCTTCTAACGCAGTCGGCATCTCACGCGGATGACTTCTGCTGTATGTCTGCACGCCGCTTCCGCCGCTTTTTAACGGCCGTATGGAAAGTCCTTCCCTTACGTACATGCCTCCCGTTCCTTGCGGCCCCAACAGGCTTTTATGGCCGGTAAAACACAGCACGTCAATGTGCATCTTCTGCACGTCAACGGGAAATACCCCTGCAGTCTGGGACGCATCCACGATAAACAAAAGGTTATGTTTTCTGGCAATTTCCCCAATTTGTTCAAGATCCACATAATTCCCGGTAAGATTCGAGCCTCCCGTACACACGATTGCCTTTGTCCTGGGTTCGATTAACTCTTCTATATCTGAAATACAAAAAACGCCCTTCTTATCGCACTTCACAATCGACAGCTCCGCGCCCCTTTCACACATCTCATAAAGGGGACGCAGAACCGAATTATGTTCCATCATGGTAGTAATCACATGATCTTCCGGTTCAATCAGCCCTTTGATGGCGATATTCAGACTCTCTGTAGAATTACTGGTAAATACCACCTGCCTGGGATTCGTCCCGCCAAACAGGTTACACACCAGCTCCCTGGTGTCATAAATCGTCCTGGACGCGCTCAAAGACGCGCCGTGGGCGCCTCTCCCCGCATTTCCCATGGACTCCATAGCCTCAGCCACTGCCTGAACCACCTGCTTTGGCTTACGCATGGTGGTCGCCGCATTATCCATATATATCATTATGTTTCCCTCTTCACTTATGCCGGATAAACTTCCTGCACAGTCTTTAAAAAGCGCTCCGCCGACATGGAAAGCTGGTTATTCCTATTATAGACCACATTAATGTTCCGGCCTCTGTCCGCGCCTGGTATGGAAAATGCCAGGACGCTTCCGTCTTCAATCCGGTCCGCCGCCGCCAGCCTGGATAAAATCGAAATCCCCATTCCCCGGCAAACGGAACTTTTGATCGCTTCCTGATTCTCAATACTCGCAATGATGTTCAACTGTTCCGGCCGGATTCCCGCGCTCCGAAGCTGCTTTTCCGCTTCCTTTTTGGTGCCGGAGCCTTCTTCCCTCATAATGACCGGTTCGTTCAGAACCCACGAAATATCCGTCGGGATCTCTTTCCTATTCCGATATTCTTCCGTATTCGGCGTAATAATCACCAACTCGTCCTTATAAAACGGAACGTATTTACAGTGTTTTTTTTCTAATACCGTACCGGTAAATCCAATATCCACCATATGCTTCACCACCTGGTTCACCACCCGGGCGCTGTCCGATTCAATCATCTTAATCTGCTCCCCCGGATATTTCTCATTAAACCTGGCAAGTATTTTCGGAAGAAGATACTGAGACGGAATCGTAGAGGCCGCAATGGTAATACACCTCTTTCCGAGTTTCCTTCTCTCCCCGAATTCTTCCTCTATCCTTTTTTCCAGATCCACCATCTGGCTGGCATATTTATACAGAGTCTGTCCTTCCACCGACAGGCTCACTTCCTTTGTATTCCTGACAAACAGGCGCACCTCCAGTTCTTTCTCCAAAGAGGAAATATGCGCGCTGATTGTCGGCTGTGTCAGATACAGATTTTTAGCCGCTTTTGAAAAGCTTCCCCCTTCTGCAACCTCCACAAATGCTTCTAACTGCTTCAGATTCATGAATACGCTACCCTTTCACTCTCTGCTCCCGCTCTCTTTGTTACTTTGATACTATCCATATATTCAATGATAGGCTTCGCGCTCTTGCGGCTGGTCTGGAACAAATCCCTTACCTCCGCCGTCGTGATGACCTGCCTCTTCGCAAATTCTCCCTGTATCATCTCCTTTGCCCGATCCATATATTCGGTAAGGGTATACAAATCGTCCGACACTTTTACGATCCGGCGCTCTTCTAAAAGGATATTCAGGATATCGTCCGCCGTCTCCTTCGGAACACCCGCAAAAGACATATCCGAATAACGGACAAAATCATACTCCGCCTTCTTCACCGTATCCAGGAGCTGATTCGATACCCGCCGGTACAGTTCGTCTTTCCGAACCTGATAATCCGGCGTACATAAATATTCCTCATGCCTCTGAACGGCTCCCTGCTGTTCCAAATACTCTACATACCGGTCAAACACCACCGGTTTCATCTTCTTTAAAAAGGTTACCTGGACTTCTGCTTTTTTCATGCCGTATCGGTATGGATACCGCCCCTCATAAGAGAAAAGGGCGTCCGTAATCTTCTGACGCGCAAGCCGCTCTGATCCCGTATGCCACGCAAAGACGTCTTTTCTCGTGGTAAACAGCAGGATTTCTCCCGTCCCCTTTAATTCTTCTAAAGCATTTGCCACTTCCTCCGATGACAGCGCCGTCAACTTAGCAAGCTCCGTC
The DNA here is from genome assembly GCA_910588745.1 of uncultured Dorea sp. GTDB lineage: Bacteria > Bacillota > Clostridia > Lachnospirales > Lachnospiraceae > Claveliimonas. The sequence continues at coordinate 15,404 of CAJURK010000028.1, forward strand.
TGGGTCGCAAGGCCGTCCCCGTGTTCCCTGATATGCATTTCGATAATATCCGATGAAGAACCAGATTCCTTGCGTTTCAAATCCTCCACAACCGTCTCCTGGAAACGGCGGTGAATGGACGGATTCGGCTCCAGCACGACGCCGCCGCCGATGGTCTCCATAGGCGAATAGAAACGAACCACAAATTTATCCCCTCTCCGAAGCGCCAGCTCTTCCTCCAGCCTTAACTGCACATAACCGGCTTCTCCCGGCCCCAGTTCCTCCTGATCCAACAGCACCGCCCGGCATAAGACTTCGCTGGTTCCGGTAAAGAGATGAAGCCTGGTATGGTTCGTCAGTACTCGCATGGAGGATTTTAAAATATTCATCTTCACGTCTAAAAGGTCGGTATTTTTCATACTATCGGGAGGAGCGAGAACACAGCCTCTGAAAAGCTCCTTTTTCTTAATGCCGGACAGGTTAATCGCTACCCGCTGTCCCGCATAACACCGGTCCTTATCTTCCCCGTGAACCTGAATGCTGCGAATCTTGCTGCTCTTTCCCACCGGGTACACCGCCAGCATATCTTCCACTGAAATGCATCCGGAAAGCAGCGTCCCTGTAATGATGGTTCCGAATCCGGATAAGGAAAATACCCGGTCTATGGGAAGCCTTGGAATCGTCGCGATATCTTTTCCCGCAACCTCTTCCTTCATCATACGGTCAATCAGCTTGACCAGGCTGTCAAGCCCCTGCCTGGTAGCCGCCGAAACCTTGACCACCGGAGACCCTTCCAGAAACGTCCCCGTAAGCTCTTCCTTGACCTCTTCTTCCACCAGTTCCAGCCAATCTTCTTCTACCAGATCACATTTATTCAGGACAATAATACTCTTCTCGACACCCAGCAGCCCCAGAATATCCATATGCTCCCTGGTCTGCGGCATAACGCCCTCGTCTGCGGCAATTACCAGCATAACCAGATCCATTCCCACCACGCCGGCCGCCATATTATTAATGAACCTCTCATGTCCGGGTACGTCTATTATTCCCGCGCGGTCTCCTCCCGGAAGATCAAACCAGGTAAATCCCAAATCTATGGTAATGCCCCGTTTCTGTTCTTCTTCCCAGCGGTCTGTGTTCCGTCCCGTCAGCGCCTTAATTAACGTCGTCTTCCCATGGTCGATATGTCCTGCCGTTCCAATAATTATATTCTTCATTTCCTACTTCTCCGCATCCATCAATTCCTGCAATTCGGCAGCAATCAGTTTGAAATCCTCATTTTCAATGGTTCGTATATCCAGCATCACCGCGTCATGGATCGTTCTCGGAATAATCGGAACCGGAAGGCTGTGCATGCGCGCTTCCAATTCCGGAACACGCATGTTCTCCGGCCGGATGGCAACCGCCATGCTGGGAATCCGTTCCAACGGAAGAGAGCCTCCTCCAATCTGGGATTCGCAGGATACCACGTCCACCTTAGCCGCCGCCCCGGCTCCCCGGATTGTCCTGGCAAGGCTTCTTGCCCGCTTCGCCGCCTCGTCTAAGGATTCTGTAATCATCCGCAGCACCGGAATATTCTGAATCGCCGTTTCTTCGGACAAATATTCCTGCAACGCCAGCTCCAGCGCCGCCGCCGTAAATTTATCAATACGCAGCGCCCTGGTTAACTGATTTTTCTTCATCTTGTCTATATACTTCTTCCTGCCAATGATGATTCCCGCCTGCGGACCCCCGAACAGCTTATCGCCGCTAAAGCATACCACATCCGCGCCCTTTGCGATGGATTCCTGCACGGTCGGCTCATAGCTCAGTCCGTATTTGGATAAATCGATCAGCACGCCGCTGCCCAAATCCTCAATCACCGGAATCTCCCGTTCCCTGGCAAGGGGAACCAATTCCTCTATGGATACGGATTCTGTAAACCCTACGATCCGGTAATTGCTGGTATGTACCTTAAGGAGGGCTTTGGTATCTTCCGTAATATGCTCCTCATAATCGCTGTAATGGGTCTTATTGGTCGTTCCCACTTCAACAAGAGAAGCGCCGCTTTGTTCCATTACATCCGGAATCCTGAATTTACCGCCAATCTCGATTAGCTCTCCCCTAGATACAATCACCTCTCCGCCTTTGGCCAGAGAACTTAAAATAAGAAGTACCGACGAAGCATTATTGTTTACCGCCATAGCCGCCTCGGCTCCTGTTATCTTGCACAAAAGCTCTTCAAAATGGGAGTAGCGCTCCCCCCGTTTCCCCTGTTCCAGATTGTATTCCAGATTGGAATATCCGCATACAAGCTCAGCCGCCTTTTCCATATGCTCCCTTGCAATCGGCGCGCGCCCCAGATTGGTATGAAGAATCGTACCGGTGCCATTGATCACCTTTTTCATATTTGGCGTATGCATCTTCTCTGCCGTCCGGATAATCGACGGAACAAGCCGGTCAATCTGCTCCACTGCTTTTCCTTCTTCTTCGCACCCGGCTATAAAACTCCGCAGCCTGTCTGTTTCTATCCGAATACACTCCATAACCGCATCCCGGCTATACTGTCCGATCGTCTGCTGAATCCCTTCATCCTCTAACAGCACATCGACCTTTGGTATGCTGCGATATAACATATTTTTGTTCATATGTTCCTCCCTTTCATCCTGTCCCAAACGTCATCGTCCTATTCTCCGTAACGTCTTCCTTTCTCCCACACACCAATAAGGTCAGTACAGCCGTATCAGCTTATCGCTTTTGTCTGTTACCCGTCCAATCACAGATACTGCCGTGTCCATTCCAACCCTTTCAAAATCTGCAAGCATCTGGTCAAGACACTCCGGGCTTACGCTAATCAAAAGGCCTCCCGAGGTCTGGGGATCATATAACAAATCCAGATAATATTCTTCCACACCGCCTGCTTCTATCCGATCAATCGAATACCTCCGGTTCTTATAAGCTCCAGCAGGGACAAGACCCATCTTGGCATAGTCGATGGCATCCGCAAAATAGGCGATATCCTTTACCTTCAGTTCAAAGGTTGCCTCGCTGGCCGACGCCATCTCCACACAGTGTCCCAGCAGCCCGAACCCGGTAATGTCGGTGCAGGCTGACACATCATATCGCTCTACAACCTGCTTTCCCTTCTTATTCAGCGACGCCATCACCGTCTGAGCCTCCCGAATCGCCTCTGCGGAAGCAAAATCTGCTTTGATCGCCGTATTCACAATACCGCTTCCAATCTGCTTTGTCAGCACCAGCACATCCCCCGGCCTGCACCCGAAATTCTTAAAAATCTTATTCGGATGCACAAAACCGGATACGCACAGACCGTACTTCGGTTCGTCATCCTGCACGGAATGGCCTCCCACCAGTACAGCCCCGGCCTCCTTAACCTTGTCTGCTCCTCCTGCAAGGATATCACCCAGGATCGCCGGATCCAGGCAGTTGGGAAATCCCACGATATTCAGCGCCACCGCCGGCTCTCCGCCCATAGCCCACACATCGCTTAAGGAATTGGCCGCCGCGATCTGTCCGAACATATAGGGATCGTCCACAATCGGCGTAAAAAAATCCACCGTCTGAATCATGGCAATCTCATCCGTCACCTTGAAAATAGCCGCGTCGTCGGAAGTCTCAATTCCCACCAGCAGTCTGTCATCCTGAAATTTTGGCAGCTTACTCAGAACCTGAGCAAGGGTCTCCGGACCTATCTTTGCCGCTCAGCCCGCCGTCTTGCTTAAACTTGTCAGCTTAACATCTGTCTTCATCATACAATCTCCTTCGGAATGTTTTCATTCAATCTCACAAATTTACAATTCCTGCGGCAGCAAGCCGCAGGAATCATTTATTTTAAGACGTTTTCACCTGCCCGTCTTTACGGCCTCAATATACCGCCTGCTCCAGCCATCTTCTCAACGATACTATACATATTCGTCACAGCGCCAACCTCAAGCTTTTCCTTCAGCCCATAGTAATCCAGGCATGTCCCGCAAGTCAGTATCTCCACGCCCTGAGCCTCCAAAGACTTTAAGTCCTCCAAAGAATCCGACCCCTCGCAGGTAATCGTCGCCCCGCCATTGTAGAACAGCATCGTCTTAGGAAGCGTATCAAGCTGGGTAACCGCAAAAATAAATCCCTTAATCAACACCTTACCCAGTTCATCATTCCCGCTTCCCATCCGGTCAGAAGAAACGACAACCACCATATTATCCCTCATGTCCGGAATACATGCCGCGTTCTCCCCTGCTGTTTCTGCGGCAGACGGAGCGCCTTCCATTGCAATCACAATCTTATACTCATTCTCCCCTAACTTCTCAGAAGAAACCTTGCCGCCGCCAGAAGACGCCATCTTCGTCACATTCTGCACCGCAATCTCATTATCCACCAGCACCTCAATCATCTCCGGCCCTGTCAATGCCTGCATCGCTTTCTTCGTCTTAATCACCGGAATCGGACAATTATCACCCATCGCATTAACTGTAATCATAATTATTCCACCTTTCTTAAGTATTACCCCGGCATTTATAGAAATATTCTATCACCAAACGCCTAAAAGGTAAATATATTTATCTATATCACCATTATATAACCCCTCCATCTTTTCTTCAAATAGACAAAACCTATATATGCATCACTTTATAGAATCCCTCTATACGCCGCTCCCTTATAGAAAACATCTACATCCCAACAACAAATACTCCAGCCAACCCCCTGTCCCCAAACATTCCCCACTCATTCACAATCGTCCAACCAGCCCCCTATGTTCCCCGCCTTCCTCCGACACCTTCCCTAATAAAAAAAACAGCGGCAAAAAAGCTTTTCCCCCACTCTGCCAACATCATTTCCTCATAAGAAAGCAAAATCTAAAATCTTTCCCCATTCTTTTCTAAAAAACCGCTCCCCATTCAAGCATCCCCCGTCTCCTCGCACATCGCCAACAACCTCCACGCATCGTCTGTCTGCCGCCGAGACCGTTCCCCATAGGAAGCAAGGCATCAAGAGACGCTTTTAATGGAAGCGAAACCAATGCTTACAAAGTCTTAGGAGCGAAGGCATTCCTGAGCTTCTTAGACTTTGTTAATTGGGTTCGCTGGAATGTCGTCTCGCCTTGCCTCCTATGGGGAACGGTCTCGGCGGCAGACAGACGATGCACACAAACACCTCGCCCCCACCTTGCCATTTACATCCCCCCATGTTACAATATACGCACATCACCCCCAACACAAGAAAGAGGATAAATTATGTGGATTGCAGATAAATGGACAGACTACGAAATCATCGACTGCAGCAGCGGCGAAAAGTTAGAGCGCTGGGGAGACTATCTTCTGATACGCCCGGATCCCCAGGTAATCTGGGATACTCCAAGAAAAGACAAGAACTGGCGGCAGGTCAACGGCCACTATCACCGCAGCAAAAAAGGCGGCGGCGAATGGGAATTTTTTGACTTACCGAAACAATGGTCCATCCAGTACAAAGAACTGACCTTCAATTTAAAACCGTTTAATTTTAAACACACCGGGCTTTTCCCAGAACAAGCCGCAAACTGGGACTGGTTCTCTAGAAAAATAAAAACTGCCGGAAGGCCGGTAAAGGTACTCAACTTATTCGCCTATACCGGCGGCGCTACGCTTGCCGCCGCCGCTGCCGGAGCCAGCGTAACGCACGTGGACGCTTCCAAAGGTATGGTAGGATGGGCCAAGGAGAACGCCGCATCCTCCGGCCTAAAGGACGCGCCCATTCGCTGGCTGGTGGACGACTGCGTGAAATTTGCAGAGCGGGAAATCCGCCGGGGAAATCATTACGACGCCATTATTATGGATCCGCCTTCCTACGGAAGAGGACCCAAAGGCGAGATATGGAAGATCGAAGATTCCATTCATTCTTTTATAAAATTATGCGTCCGTCTGCTCTCCGACAAGCCTCTGTTCTTCCTGGTAAATTCCTATACCACCGGACTGGCTCCCGCAGTCCTTACCTACATGCTTGCCACAGAACTAAAACCGTTTGGCGGCGCTGTCGAATCGCAGGAAATCGGGCTTCCGGTGTCTAAGACCGGCCTTGTCCTGCCCTGCGGCGCTTCCGGAAGATGGGCAGACGTCTAACGCGTATAAAACCTTGAAAAGGGAGGCTGTCGGAAAATGATACCATTCGCCCAAGATATTGTTTGCTCAATTCAAGAGCGCAGCAACATCTTGGCAAATTACATTCCCCGACAGCCTCCCTGTTTTAGAAATAGCCGCCTATCCCTTTCATTCTATCTCTTACTCTGATTTCGCCCTCGCGTACTCGAACTCGTCGATAATCTCCTGTTCCGGAGCCTTCGTCAGCAGACTCACTATGATTACAAATGCCAGCGATACGAAAAATGCCGGAAGCAGCTCATAAATATTGAACAGCCCGCCCATTGGAGCAACTGCGTACTTCCATACAAATACTGTCACGCCGCCGGAAATCATTCCTGCCAGCGCTCCCTGCAGAGTCGTACGCTTCCAGAACAGAGCGCAGATCATAGCCGCTCCAAAGGATCCTCCAAAACCCGCCCAGGCAAAGGATACGATACCAAATACGCTGGAGTTGGGGTCTCTCGCCAAGAATACGCCGACTACGGAAATAACAAGGATAGTAATACGCGCAATACTTAAGCTCTTCTTCTCGGAAAGCTTCACGCCCATAAAATCCTGAATGATGTTCTCGGAAACGCCAGAAGCCGCAACCAGAAGCTGGCTGTCCGCCGTTGACATCGTCGCCGCCAGAATTCCTGCCAGAATCACGCCGCCAAGAATTGCCGGAAGCGCGCCGTGCTGACTGAGCATTCTTGCAATCACGACGATAACTGTCTCGCTGTCTTCCAGATTTTCCATCGCGCCTACGCTGGACATCGCCAAGCCTACGATACCGATAAATACGGCTACCGTCATAGCAATCACTACCCAGATGGAACCGATACGCCTGGATAATTTCAGCTTCTTCTCATCTTCAATCGACATGAACCTTACCAGAATATGAGGCATACCAAAGTACCCGAATCCCCACGCAAGCATAGACGCGCTCTTTAACGCCGGATACTCTACCGCAGCTCCCGCCGCCGCGTCAAAACTCTGACTTAGGTTCAAATACCCCGGAAGCGCCTTAGCATTGTCAATCACGGCCCCAAAGCCTCCTGCATGACTCACGCCATATAAGGTAATGGAAATTAACGCAACCGACATCACCACACTCTGGATAAAGTCGTTGGTAGCAACTGTACTAAAACCTCCGATAATCGTATATACCACGATAACCACCGCAAACACCAACACCCCCGTCATATACGGTATTCCAAACAAAGAATGGAACAGTTTGCCGCAGGCAGCAAATCCGGACGCGGTATATGGGATAAAGAATATAACGATGACCAGCGCCGCAAGCGCGGTAATGATATTCTTCTTATCCCGGAAACGCCTTGCCAGAAACGACGGTACCGTGATCGCATCCACCTTATAAGAGTACCTTCTCAGCCTTCTTGATACCAAAAGCCAGTTAAAATATGTACCAAGCGCTAATCCGGCGGCCGTCCAGAAAGGATCCGCTAAACCGGTTGCGTAAGCGACTCCAGGAAGTCCCATCAACAGCCAGCTCGACATATCGCTGGCCTCGGCGCTCATAGCAACCACAAGAGGTCCCATCCTTCTTCCGCCAAGGTAGAAGTCTTCCGTATTGCTGTTCTTCTTCCCATTGTATACGCCGACGCCGATCAGCAGGCATAAGTATACAATAATCGTACCCATAATAATAGCATTAATCATAGTTCTCTCTCCTTTTCTCTTCAAAATGATGCTAATTGATGTTTGCTCTTTCTTTCCCCGATAAAGAAGAGTAAATTTCAAAGCCGCATAAGCTATAGAACTATTATAGTTTATTTTTTGTCAATGTGCAATATTAATATTAAAAAATGTTATGTCGAAATAAGTAATATTAATATCAAACCCTTATTTTTAGGCAGGATTTCCCTATGCCTGCCCAAAATTTCGGTATTCATCTCTTCTCGCTCCGAACATCCATAAACGGCGTCCCTTCCTGCCCCAGGCAAAAACCACGCCTTTAACGGCGGCGGATTCCTCTGCCTACAAAATATTCTCCTGAACCGGTTTCCTCTATGGACGACTCAAAAAATTCCCTAACCGCCCCGATCAGATACTCCAAATCCTTCACGCCTGCCGTCTCATAACTGGAATGCATCGCCAACTGAGCCAGCCCGATGTCCACGCAGCTTACCGCTACCTGCGTCCCGGAAATATTCCCCAAGGTAGAGCCTCCCAGCATATCCGAATGATTTGTAAACACCTGCACCGGAACCTCTGCCTTCTCGCAGATCCTGCGGAACCATGCCGCCGACACCGCGTCCGAAGTATATCTCTGATTGCCGCTGAATTTTATCACAATCCCCTGATTTATCAGAGGGCGGTTTGACGGACAAGCTTTATCCGAATAGTTCGGATGCGCGGCGTGCGCATTGTCCGCAGACAGCATCATGCTGGAAGCCAGCGCCCTGCGATAATCCGCTCCGTTTCTCCCCAAAGCCTCGCAGACGCGGTACAGGGTATCCGCCAGGAACGTAGACGCCGCTCCCTGCCTGGTACTGCTCCCCACTTCTTCATTATCAAATACACAGTGAACCGGAATGCCGTTTCCCTCTTCCGCTTCCAGAAATCCCTCCAAAGACGCATACGCACACTCCAGATCATCCAGCCTTCCCATCGAGATAAATTCCTCATTTGCTCCCCATACGCTCCCCGGCATCCGATTATACAAATACAGTTCGCTTCCAAGAATCTGGTTCTTACTCACTCCTGCCTCAGAGGCAATCATATCCATAAAATCCCGATTCCCGCCGTCTGCCGTATCAGCCATACATGTTAACTTGTCCTCTTCTGCGCCTTGTCCCGAATCCGCCTGCATACGTTCTCTTTGTTTCCCTTCGCAGCACATCCCATATAACGGCAGCATGTCCTTCTGTACATGGTACTTGTATCCGTCATTTGCCTCCCGGTTCATGTGAACCGCCAGACTTGGAATCATCAGCAAATCCCTCTTTACATTGACCAGTTTCGTACTCAGCCGATCATTTTCACAAACTACCACTCTTCCCGCCACAGACAGCGGCCTGTCAAACCAGGTTGCGCAAAGCATTCCGCCGTATTTCTCCACATTCAGCTTCACATAGGCCCGCTCTGATTTCAGCTCCGGATTCTCCTTTATTTTCAGGCAGGGCGAATCGCTGTGGCTCGCCACAATTTGAAACCCCTGAAATTCGGCCGCCGGTATCCGAAATGCAATCAGGGAGGAACCGTTGCGGATCACGTAATATTTCCCTCCCGGCTCCAGCTTCCAATCCTGTCCCTCTAATAGTCCGGTATAGCCCTGAGCCTCCAGATCTTTCTTCATCCTGTCAACCGCGTGAAAAGCTGTCGGACTATCTCCGATAAATCGAAATAACTCTCTCACATGCTTGTTTTCCATCTTCCGCCTCCCCATTTCTGTGTTCTTTCATCGCTTGTAAACCACACGGCTTTACCGCCGTTCCGTCTCCTGCCAAAAGCAGCTTCCTTTCCTACATCAGATGCGCGATTCGATTCGTAAGCCGCACAAACGGCTTTCTCGACACCACCCACACCAGTCCCAGGCAGCATATGATCAACAAAATACTCGCCCTGTAGCTGCGAATCGAATGCAGGATGTTGGATTCATGCTTCACACAGCTATAGATAATGCCGTGAAAAATGTAAATTGCCATCGTTCGCTCTCCCAGATAAGAATAGGACTTCTTCTCGGAAGGAAGCACCAGCATAAACAGATAGATCAGTATAAACGAGATCCCATAACATAGAATCCTTATCAGGATTCCTTCTGCCGTTCCTAAGCCAAGACTCTCATAAGAATAACGTCCATAAAAGACCTTTACCGACAGCTTCCGATGATACTCGTCCGTAAATAAATAGAGCGCAAACGCTCCCAGAATCGCAAGCGCTCCCACATAGCCTCTGGGATTTCTATATTTTGCAAGCCAGGATCCGTCAAACTCCATTCCCGCAAGAAAGAACGGAAAAAAGAACAGGATTCTGGGAATCGACAGGAAGTTCCCGATTCCAACCAGCCCGACCAGCAGTCCCGCCGCCAGGGACAGCGGAAGATAATAAGGGATCTTCTTTACCGCCGGAGCCGCCAAACGCCATACGAACAGCGCCAAAAGGTACCACAGCGTAAATTTGGGTCTTGTAAAATACAGCTCCGTATCTTTGTCAAGCAGCAACGTATACACCAGATAATAAATCACCTCATACACAAAGTAAGGGATGATCAGACTTCCTAACAGCTTCCTAACCGACGGATTCTTCTTCGAGAAATACCCGGATATAAAAATAAACGCCGGCATATGGAACGCCACGATCCCCCATTTCAGTTCATACAGAAACGGATTCTGGTCATAGCAGGGTTCTATAAAATGACCGATCACCACCAGTACAATTAACAGCACTTTATAATTGTCAAAGAGATATTCTCTTGTCTTTTGCTTTTGCTCCATTTTCATCACCTCTATCTATTTTAAGCTTGTCCAAAGAACCATTCAATTCATAATATGAGAGAAAAATTCACTTTATTCATCAAAAATTTTGAGATTTTGCATAAACTTTAATATCTCATCAATTATCTCTTGACTTCATATAGTTAGTCTTTCCTTTAAGCAATTCTTCTTTATCATACCGTTAACCCGAAAGAACTTTCTATGCTCTACATTATACAGAATCAATTTGTATAAAGTAAAATAAGGGGCTGCACCCGGCAGTCCCTTGTCTTACTTCTGATATGTGATTTTCCGACTTAAAATATTTACAATTCCACGCATATTCTCCTTTGTGGGGATGGGATTTTTCGAGAAAAATGGTAATATGAAGTATAAATTATTTTGGAGGTATAGAAAATGGATCAACTTTTGGTAAGTAAATTTATCACTCAAAAGCGCAAAGAAAAAAATTTAACGCAAGAACAGTTAGCAGAAAAAATCGGCGTTTCAAATAAAACAATTTCAAAGTGGGAAACGGGAAAATGTATGCCCGACTATTCTGTAATTGAATTGTTGTGTGAAGAACTAAACATTACGCTTGCAGAGCTGATGAATGGCGAAGAAGACGAAAAAAGTATACATACCTATGACAATGAACAGATTGTGGAAATGCTAAAAGATATTCAAAACTTAAAAGCCACAAAAACATTGATTATTGGATATATTTTAATCATTATGGGCGGCGTCATGCTAGTGCTTTCACAGGTATTCGGAGGTACAGATGTTCAGGATTTTCTTTCAGGTGTTATGTTAGGGTTATCTATTGGCGAATCTTTAGCAGGCGTTTTCCTTCTTGCTCATTATTTGGCTCACAAAAACAAAAGGAAATGAGGTGACTATATATGCGTTCAAAACAAATTATGGCTATTATCGGAATCATATTTTTAATAATTGGACTTATCTGTATTTCTATTTGCATTTTCCAGCAAAGCGAAAATAAAGCATTGCTGGCATTTGGCTTAATGTGTAATTCTATTGCTTTTTTGCTCTACTGTATAAACAGAAAAAAATAATTTCATACTGCCTGGTCTGCAAAAGGGTACAGACTAAAGCGTTATATTCTTTTGCAACATAACCGTAAGCCATGAATAACCGCGAGAGAAAGGTGGAATCATCTACCTTTGCTTTTTCGGGCGATACACAATGCAGAAAATCAGGGCGCTATACGGACACTGCCGGAGTACGGTGATAACTGCGCGTTCCGTTAGAACACTGAAAACAAATAGAAAGGCAAAAGAAAACTGCTATGCAATCGGATAACCCTTTTGCATAACAGCTATTTTTTCCGTTTCCCTGGCATTCGCCATAAGTTTTACAATAATTCCTTATGGGCTGCCGCCATTTAAGAAGTCCCTTTTCTAGAAGTCCCTTTTCCATATCTATCCCTGCGAAAATCGTGAGAGAAATTGTCTGGTTCTCTCCTCCTTCGGATTGTCGATAACCTGTTTCGCATCCCCCTGTTCCACAATATAGCCTTCGTCCATAAAAATAATCTGGTCGGCCACATCCCTGGCAAACGCCATCTCATGGGTTACAATAATCATCGTAGTCTTCTGGTCTGCAAGACCGCGGATTACCCTCAGCACCTCTCCGGTCAGCTCCGGGTCAAGCGCCGACGTAGGTTCGTCAAAACACAGGATATCCGGCTTAAGCGCCAACGCGCGGGCAATTGCCACCCGCTGCTGCTGTCCGCCGGACAACTGGTGGGGATAATGCCCCGCCCGGTCCGCCAGCCCCATCCGAGCCAGCAGCGCGTTGCCATGTTCCGCAATTTCTTCCAAAATCTGTTTCTTATTGGTCTTAAAATCCTTCCGCTCCTGGGCCAGCAGCTTCTCCGCCAGCATAACGTTCTCCAAGGCGGTATACTGGGGAAACAGATGGAACGCCTGGAACACCATACCAAAATGCAGACGCTTCCTGCGCAGTTCCTGCTCGCTCATTTTCACCGGCTGCGACGCGTCAAACACTGGGTTCCCTTTTACCAGAATCTTTCCCTGGCTGGGCTTTTCCAAAAAGTTTAAACAGCGGAGCAGGGTCGTCTTCCCGGAGCCTGAAGAACCGATGATAGCCAGGGCGTTTCCCTCCTCCAGAGAAAAACTCACATCCTTTAAAACCTCGGTGCTTCCAAAATGCTTTCCGATATTTTTCACCTCTAAGATTGACATTCCGGCCGCACCTCCTATCTAAAATAATCCAGTTTTTTCTCAATATAATTAAATAACAGCGTCAGTATTCCGATAAAAGCCAGATAAAATACTCCGGTATAGAACAGCGGCCATGTGATCCCCGCCGATTTCATAAACGAAAATCCCGCAAATGTCAGTTCATACGCCGCAATAATCCGCGCAAGAGACGTATCCTTGACCAGCGTAATAATCTCATTAGACATGGGCGGCACAACGCGTTTAACCATCTGAAGCAACGTAATCCGGAAGAAAATCTGACTCTTTGTCATCCCAAGCACCTGCCCCGCTTCCCGCTGACCTGCCGGAACGCCTTCAATACCGCCCCGGAAAATAACAGAAAAGTAACAGGCGTAGTTGATTACAAAAGCCACTACCGTAGCGGTAATTCTTCCCGCTTCATTTCCGCTCCAGATATTATGGCCAAGCCACAATCCAGGCCCGTAAAAAATAATAATCAACTGCAGCATCAGCGGCGTTCCCCGGATAATCCAGACAAAAACCTGAATCACCCCTCTGAGAATCTTCCATTTACCGGCGCTGCCTACTCCCAGAAGCAGTCCGAGGGGCAGCGAAAATATAAGCGTGAATATAAATATCTGAACCGTGGTCCACAGACCCTTCATCAATTCTAGTGTGACTGTTCCAAACATCCTTTGTTCTCCGTATCCTACTGCTCTACGACAGCCTCCTGAACTCCATAGGTCTCCGCAATTTCCATCATGCGTCCGTCCCCGTAAGCCGCCTTAAATATTCCGTTGATAAACTCTGCCAAATCAGAACCCTTACGGCAGCCAACGCCATACTCTTCCGTCGTCAATTCCTCTGTATAGATTAAATCCTCGTAGCTGGTGCCTTCTCCGATCATAGCGCCCGCCATTAAAAGGTCAATGACCGCCGCGTCAGAAGTTCCTGATTTCACCTCCATCAACGCATCTGCCTGGGATGCAACAGAGTTCATATTATACTGCTTATCGTTTGCAGCCGCCTCTCCTGCGGAACCGGCTTCAACCGCAAACGTAAGTTCCGCAAGTTCCGCGTCCTTCTTATCCTCCGGCACCACCACTACCTGCGCATTGTTGCAGTAAGCATTGGTACACTCCATAGCCGACGTAACCTCCGACGTCAGCGTCATACCGTTCCACACAACATCAATATTTTTAGAATCCAGTTCCATAATCTTGGTGTCCCAGTCAATCACGACAAATTCAGCCTCAACGCCAAGCTCATCCGCAACAAGCTTCGCCATATCCGCGTCAAAACCAACCCACTCGCCGGAATCATCCTTATAATCCATAGGCTCAAATTCCGTAATGCCAATCACCAATGTCCCCTTATCCTTGATGTAGTCCACATCGCTGCCTGACTCGTCCGCCTCTTTTGCATCCCCTCCCGCGTCCTTCGTGTCCTTAGAATCTCCGCCGCAGGCCGTCATAGAAAACGCCATAGCCAGGCATAACATACATGCAATTAATTTCTTCTTCATAACCGTCTCCTCCACATTTCACTCTAGTAGCCAAGTAGTATTGTAGCATAGCAGCACACTAAAGTAAAGTGGAATTTTTTATCCGCGGATCATCCCTAAATCTCCTGCAAACCACATCTTTCATTCCTTTTCATAAACGGACGCCAGCCTTTCTCCCTCTTCAAGCATCTGTTCAATTACCGTATCCGGTCCTAAAACTTTTACTCCGTCTCCCAACGAGATCACCCACGCCAAAAACTGCCTGCTGACCGCAACCTTTACATTGACCACAAAGTGTTCTTCATCTTTCTTAATCAGGGCAATATCTCTGCCAAACCGGTCAATTGCAATCCCTGCCATGTGATTTACAAATTCCAGCTTCACGTACTGTTCTTCCCCTGCAAACATACTGAACGTTTTCTTTGACAGCGCCGCTAAATCCATTGCTTCAAATACGTCCCGCCCTTCCCGCTTCTCGCCTGCGGCCGACAGCTTCAGCATCTTGTCCACCCGGTAATATTTCATCGTCTCCGCTTCTTTATCGTAGCCGATCATATAATAATTCTCATTATCCCAGGAGACGCCCCATGGGCTGACGCAGTAGAACTTTCCTCCCCGGCGCAGTTCCATTTCTTTCTTCACGTTCCACTGAAAATACTGAAACCGGATTTTTTCGTTTCTGCCGATCGCATTCTGAATCTCGTCCACATTATAATAGATGCTCTCGTTCATCGTCTTAATCCTTCCGGACACATAGACCTGCCGCTGCAGCTTCCTCGCCTCATGCCTGCTGCCAAGCCCCTCCAGCTTGCCAATCAGCTCGTTAGACTTGCGCTCTGTCACAAATTTAGAGGACTGTACCGCGTCCACCAGAAGCTTTAATTCCGGAAGCTCAAATTCCCGGCTCCCTACATAGTAACTGTAAACTCTCCCTTTCTGCTCGCCGATAATATCCATGCCGAAATCCTGCAGAGCCTGGATATCACCATAGACGCTCTTGCGCTCTGCCGAAATCCCATATTCCTCAAGCGCCTTTACTATTTCCGGCATTGTCATCCCATGCTCTTCGTCGGTTCTTTCCAGAAAGATCTTTT
This sequence comes from uncultured Dorea sp., assembly GCA_910588745.1. Classification (GTDB taxonomy): domain Bacteria; phylum Bacillota; class Clostridia; order Lachnospirales; family Lachnospiraceae; genus Claveliimonas. Next base: position 30,707 of record CAJURK010000028.1, read on the forward strand.
GCAAATACAGCAGCTTTAATTTACTGTTTGCGCTCCGTGCCATAAGCGTCCCACCTCTCGTCTCTTCCCTGTTTTCTGCGACAGTTACTTTAACTTTCGTCCACAAAAGATTCCGCTCCGTCGGCATGAAGCAGGAACACCATCCTGCTTTCATCCGACAGTTCCTCCTTGTAGCGAAAACCCAGGGCGTCAAAAAGTTTCAGTTCATCTTTGTCCCGCACCTGGTTTTCCGCCATAAAGCGCACCATCTCGCCTCTTGCCATCTTGGCCAACGTTCCCTTCTGCTTTACTCTGCCGTTTTCAAGTTCCCCAAATTCAATTGTAACAAACTGGTCTCCCTCTCTCAAATACTTTTGTACCGTGCGGGAGTATTCTTTGGACGCCAAATTGAAAATCGTATGGCCGCTCGCTGCAACTGCGTGATACAGCTTATCTCCCCAGTAATCATACAAGTCTTTCTTCCCATTTACAGAAAGCTTCGCCTGCATTTCCAGACGATACGGCGCAACCCCGTCGAAGGGTTCTAAAACTCCGTAAAATCCCGATAAAATCCTTAAATTCTCCCCTATGTATCGAAGCGCGTCTTCGCTAAAGACTTCCGGCGCCATGTGCTGATACTGGAGTCCCTCATAGGCAAGCGCCGCCGGTGTGAGGCTTCTCTCTAAATCCATCTCCTGAAACCGCCTGAAATTCAGCTCCGCCAGTTTGTCATTGCATTTCCACAAAGCCTGCGCCTCCGCTAACGACAGGCTCTGGATTGCGCGGCATAAAACGCCCGCTTCCTCTAAAAACTGCGGCCGGCCTTTTACCGGCAGCGTATCCGTATTGATATTCATCTTCTTAGCCGGGGATATTATAATCTTCATGTCTCTAACCTCTTACCAACATATTACCGCATATTGAGAGCTGGTAAAAGGGCTGCCGGAGAATGTCTCTATCATAACACTACGCGGCAGGGATTCTTTTGAATCGCCTCGCTACACTGTATGATAAGATTATTCCCGACAGCCCTCCTGCTTTTATATACGTTTAATAATTCTCTGCTTTCATCTGGAAATAAGCTTGGGGATGCGCGCACACCGGACACTCTTCCGGCGCTTTCTTCCCGACTACGATATGGCCGCAGTTGGCGCACTGCCAAACGCAGTCTCCCTCTCTGGAAAATACAAGTCCGCCCTCAATATTGGCCAAAAGCTTCCGGTATCTTTCCTCATGCTCCTTTTCAATCTCCCCGACCTGTTCAAAGAGCTTTGCGATCTCGTCAAATCCCTCTTCTCTTGCGTCCTTGGCAAATGCTGCGTACATGTCGGTCCATTCATAATTCTCGCCCTCTGCCGCGTCCTTTAAATTCTCAATGGTCGAAGGTACGGCGCCGCCGTGAAGCAGCTTAAACCAGATCTTTGCATGTTCCTTCTCATTCGCCGCTGTTTCCTCAAAAATATTGGCAATCTGTACGTAGCCGTCTTTTTTTGCTTTCGACGCATAGTATGTATACTTATTCCTCGCCTGCGATTCTCCGGCAAATGCCGCCTGCAGATTCGCCTCAGTCTTACTTCCTTTTAATTCCATATTATATTTCCTCCTTTTTATTCTAAAATTAATAATGATTACTATTATTATAACATGGGATTTCCAGATTACAAGTTTTTTGTTGAATTTCATACATTTTTATTATATTTTAGAAGGAGAAAAGAAAAGGATTTTTATTCGTATTTATAGGAGGAAACAAAATGCTTACAAATTTCAATTCTATGCTGAAATCTGCCTATGGGCAGAAGCGGGCGGTCGGTTCATTTAATTTTTATAATTATGAGACTTTAAAAGGCATCCTGCAGGCTGCCGAACAGATGCATACGCCCGTTATCGTATCATTCGGGAAAAAATATCTGGCCAACATGTCCTTTGACGAGGTTCAGGCTCTTACCGCCGCCTCCGCCGCTCTCTGCAAAGCGGACGTCTGCCTGCATCTTGACCACTGTGACAATATGGATATCATTTATCAGGCAATCCGCGCCGGATTCACCTCTGTGATGTACGACGGCTCCGCCCTTCCCTTTGAAGAAAATGCCGCCAATACCAGACGAATCTGCGAGGTTGCCCACGCCAGCGGCGTAAGCGTGGAAGCCGAACTTGGAAGCCTGGCTGCAGGCGCGTCTTCCCACGAAGGTTCCGCAGACGACGTGGAGGTGTATACCAATCCGGACGCGGCTCATGAATTCGTCCAAAAAACCGGAGTTGACGCGCTGGCCGTTTCAATCGGCACCGTCCACGGATTGTACAAAGGTACGCCGAACATCCGCGTGGACATCCTGAAAGCAATCAACGAAAAACTGCATATACCGCTGGTACTTCACGGCGGAAGCGGAACCCCGGAAGAAAAGGTAAAGGAATGTATCTCCAATGGAATTGCAAAGATTAATGTAAACACGGAAATCTCTGATTATACCGTACAGCGCACCAGGGAGCTTTTGGAGAAGGAAAATCCGCATCTGTCGGTTGCGGCATTGAATCAGATGCAGTATGTGGCGGAGGTTGTTCAGAAATATATGGGAATCTTTGAGAATGTCTAGAATCTCGTATGTAACGGCACATGCCAATCCATTTTACACCGTGCATGGCCGAACACGCCCGGCGCCAGTTTATTATTTTATAGGATCAAAGGAGAACTCACATGAAATTAACCGTATTAGGCACGGGTAACGCCTCCGTATCAGAATGCTATAACACATGCTTTGCCGTCTCGGAAGGCGATCGTCATTTCCTTGTAGATGCAGGCGGCGGAAACCGGATCCTGAAAGCGCTGAACGATACTGGTATCCCTCTCCGCGGCATCCACGATATTTTCGCAACCCACGAACACGTTGACCATGTTCTGGGCATTATCTGGCTAATACGGGTCATCGGCCAGCGCATGAATCAGGGAAAATACGATGGCGAACTGACCATCTACTGTCACAGCGAACTGTCCGAAAAAATACAGGCCATCGCCCGAATGACGATTCAAGAAAAGGTTTGCAGACATATGGGCGGGCGAATCCGATTCGATATTGTGGAAAACGGGGACAGCCGGAATATTCTTGGGCGCCCGGTTACATTCTTTGACATTGCCTCAACAAAAGCCAAACAGTTTGGATTTACCATGCAGCTTTCCGGCGGCAGGAAATTCACCTGCGTAGGAGACGAGCCTTATAATGAAGTAAACTATGAATATGTAAAGGGCAGCCGCTGGCTTCTTCATGAAGCCTTCTGCCTGTTTAGCGAAGCGGATAAATTCAAGCCATATGAAAAGCACCACAGTACTGTAAAAGAAGCCTGCCAGCTTGCAGAAAAACTAGGGATTCCAAATCTTCTCCTCTATCATACCGAAGAAACCCATCTGCCGGAACGAAAACGCTTATATACCGAAGAAGGCGCTGCATATTACCACGGAAATCTTTATGTGCCGGATGATTTAGAGACGTTTGAACTGTAGGCTGCCCTTCTTGAACCTGACGGCAATCGCAAAATATCCATGCAGACATTGCTGCATGGATATTTACTTTGCGGGAATCGAAGACTATGCCAAACGCACAGTCTTTAAATCTAACCCTTATTCTGCATCTCTACCAGCCGCTTGCCGCAATAAATCTCTCGCAGCTTCGGCTTTTCAATCTTACCGGTGGCGTTCCTCGGCACCTCTGCAAATATGTATTTGTGCGGGCGTTTGTACCGGGGCAGCTTCTTACAGAACAGTTCCAAATCCTCCTGCGTGCATTCCGCGCCCTCTTTGATCTCTACAATTGCGGCCGCAATCTCGCCCAGACGCTTATCCGGAAGGCCAATAACCGCAACATCCTTCACCGCTGTGTGCGCCCGGAAGAAATCTTCAATCTGCACCGGATACAGGTTCTCTCCGCCGCTGATAATCACATCCTTTTTCCGGTCTACCAGAAAGATAAATCCGTCTTCATCTTCTTTGGCCATATCGCCGGTATAGAGCCAGCCGTCTTTCAATGAATCTTTTGTCGCTTCCTCATCATGGTAATAGCAGGTCATGATACCGGGGCCTTTCAGGAGCAGTTCTCCCACGCCGCCAGGCTCCACATCTGCGCCGTTCTCATCTACAATCCTTGTCTTCCAGCCATATCCCGCTTTACCGATTGCTCCCACCTTATGGATATTCTCCACGCCAAGATGTACCGCGCCCGGCCCAATGGACTCGCTCAAACCGTAATTCGTGTCATACTGGTGATGCGGAAAATACTCTTTCCAGCGCTTAATCAGACTGGGCGGAACCGGCTGGGCGCCGATATGCATCAGCCTTAGCTGGTCAAACTCATAATCTTCCAGCTTCACATCTCCCCTGTCAAGGGCATCCAGAATATCCTGAGCCCACGGAACCAGCAGCCACACGATCGTGCATTTCTCCTGGGAGATCGCATCCATAATATACTTTGGTTTCGTTCCTTTGAGCAGAACCGCTTTTGAACCGGTTAAGAAGCTTCCAAACCAGTGCATCTTAGCGCCGGTATGATACAGCGGCGGGATACAAAGGAAAATATCCTCTTTTGTCTGCCCATGATGGGTCTGTTCTACCTTGCAGGAATGCATCAGGCTCTCATGGTTGTGCAGGATCGCTTTCGGGAATCCCGTTGTTCCGGATGAGAAATAAATAGCCGCGTCATCCTGATCTGTCAATGCAATATCCGGCGATGAACCGGAACAATTAGCCGTCTGCTGCGCATAGCTCTCCGCAAAGGAAGGACAGCCGTCGCCTACAAAGAACAACAGCCGGTTCTTTACGATCGAATCTGCAATTTCCTCCACACGTCCGATGAATTCCGGGCCGAATACCAGCACGTCAGTATCGGACAAATTCACACAATACTCTATCTCTTCCGCGGAATACCGAAAATTCAGCGGTACCGCCAACGCCCCGGTTTTTAATATTCCAAAATAAATCGGCAGCCACTCTAAGCAGTTCATCAAAAGAATCGCTACTTTGTCTCCCTTTTTCACGCCCCGGCTTAATAAGAGATTCGCAAAACGGTTTGCTTTTTCATTAAACACATTCCAGGTAATCTCTCTGCGGTAATGAACGAAAGGAGTCGGCTCCATCAATTCATACTCCTTCCAGGTAATACGCCTGTCCTCCGGCTGCTGGGGATTAATCTCTACCAGACAGATATCTTCCCCGTATTTTCTGCAATTTTCTTCTAATATTTCTGTAATCGGCATTTCACTTTACCCCTTTAACGCTTTTATCCATTGAAGTTCATACTATCACAGATACGTCCGAAAGTCAACCATATTGAAACTCTATTTCACAGATATACTGCTCGCTTGTTACTGTTCACACATCACCTGCCGGATGCGGACTGAATCAGGAGCATGTCTCTAAGCAGTATTCAACGAATTGCCGTTATATAAAATACGGCGAAACCCTATCCTCGTAAGGTTCCGCCGCAAATTAATCTATTTACTTCTGTACAAACGGCCTCTCCGTACTTCCGGGAGCCGGCGAACCTTTGGGAACCAGTTTAATCTCGATTCCTTCCAAACGATACGCATGCCCGGCTGTTCCGGCCGATTCTCCGTTCTTTGCCCATCCCATCCAGCCAAATTTCTGCGCGTGGACGCGATAATAAATATCGTAATGTTTTTCCATCGTACCAGTCAGTCTGATCTCAATTGCCTCTAAGCGTTTCGCCTCTCCGGATGTGCCGCTCATTTCCCCGTTTGCTTTCCACCCCTGCCAGCCGATCTTCTGGATATGGGTTCGGTATTCGATTCCTCCGTCATACTGCTGATTGGTTAAACGCAGCTCGATTCCTTCCAGGCGTTTTGCCTTTCCGGTTGTCCCGCTCGTCTGGCCGTTGTATTTAAAACCCTGCCAGCCGTAGGTCTGTACGTGAGTACGGTACGCCGTATTGGCGCTCTCCGCTCCTCCTACTTCCGGCTCTCCTCCGGTACCGGCAATAAAGCCTCTGTGTTCATTAGACGTAATGCCCTGCATATTCCGGTCAAAATTTTCGCCTTTTTTCACTACCACAACCTGGATTCCTTCCAGACGCTTCGCATACCCGGCCGTCCCGGCCGCTTCCCCATTCTTTACCCAGTTCAGCCAGCCATAGGTCTGGGCATGAACACGGTAATAGATATCATACTGAGCCTTATCCGCGCCGGCAAGCTGAATCTTAATCGCTTCCAAACGCTTTGCCTCCCCGGTGGTTCCATTTGTCTCGCCGTTAGAAGACCACGGAAGCCAGCCGTAAGACTGACAGTGCGTCGTATACTGGACTCCCAGATTCGCCGTTGTATCCAGCTTAATCTCAATTCCCTCCAAACGCTTTGCTTTTCCGATGGTTCCGCTCATAACGCCGTTGGCCGCAAATCCCTGCCATCCGATCGACTGGACGTGGGTACGGTAGGATATGCCGACTGGTTTCGGTTTCTCAGGCTGGGTAGTTTCGCCAGAGCCGCCTTCTGTGTTACCCCCCACGCCATCTCCGTTATTTCCTTCTCCAGCGCCGCCTCCGCTGTTTCCTCCTCCAGTGTTCGGTTTTTCCTTTACGGTATAACTGAAGGCTGCGCTTTTCCCATCATAAGTTATCGTAGCCGTATGCGAGCCGACTGTATTTGTTCCAAATCCTTCAAGCCGATACTCATTTTCATTCAATATCTTTTTTGTTCCGCTTGCATAAACTGCCGTTACTGACAATCCTGTACGGTTCACCGGTTCTCCCATTTCGTATAACGTCTTATTCGGAGGCGTAACAATCAATGAAACCAGTTCGTCTACTGTTTTTTCGACTTTTACTATCAATTCATCCTCTGCATAGGAGTAGGAAGCCGACACGTTCACTCCTTCACCCCAGTCCTGGCCGGACAAATGATATGCCGTCAGATAATAAATAATCTTTCTAGCATAAGTCAGCAGCATTCCATTCTTTGGCACTGCAAGATTAAATTCACTCTGACCTTTTGCAATGTTCTCTTTTATCAATGGAACAAAATAATCTGACCATCTTTTTATTTCGCCTGTTTTCAAATAATAATTATTCTTTAAAGCTGTCGATTCATATCCTGGCGTTGCAGAAGTATGCTGATCATGAACCAGCCCCATTAATTCGTCTGTCAGACCGAAATATATGTGTTTATCATAGGTACCCGCATTGTCATCCCACGTAGCATCCACCTGATACCACTCGCCGTCCATCTTAACCGCCGTCCAGACATGCTGATTGCCCGTAATCCTTCCCGTATCGATGCCTACTTTATTTAAAAGCATAACGTACGCCCTGTGATAAGATTCGCAGGTTCCGATCCCTCTTGCTAGAACGCCCTCAGCCGAGCCATAACTCAATGAATAATCGTATTCTGCATGATCTGCAATCCAGTCATGCAGCCATACTGCCTTTTCAAAATCTGTCGAACACTTCGCCAAGCATTCCTCCGATATTTTATTTACAATCTGCTCTACAGATGGATAACGGCTATCATTTATCGTAAAGTTATAAAACCCTGTGTTTGCTATAGCTCCTGTTATTTTATCTTGAACATGAAATCGTATTCTATAGTTACCTGGCACATAGAAAGAAAACTTAACTTCCGTATTCTCGTAAAATACAGTATTCTTAGGACCTCCAACATCATACATAGGCACCCATCCCGACGGGTCTTCTATATCAAACCAATAAGTACGGTATTTGTAATCACCGGAACCTCCGGCAGCATGCAGGATAAAGGAAACCTCTTCTTTACACTTAATATTTTGCGGCACATCTACCGTAAGGCTCAGGCTTCCCGCTCTTCCCAAAGTATTTGGGGCGTCTTCGCTGTAAACCGTTTCCGCCGCGGAAGTCTCCCTTCCTGTATCTGGGAAGGCTCCGGCATCGTCTGATCCAGATAAATCTTCATCCGCGCCAAGAACCGCATCCATGCTTTCCCCCACGCTCTCTCCCGGTTGGTCTTCTGCGGTTTCTCTCCCATACGCGTCCTCCGAAAGCCCTTCCGCTTCTGTTATATCATTGTTATCTTGCTCTAAATATTCGTTTCTTATGTACTCTGTTTCTTCTTGCGCGTCGGCTATGGCAGTTTCAATATCCTGCGCGTATACCGGAATTCCCGCTTCCAAAAAGAGAAGCGCAGCCGCCAGCGACATACTTATTGCTTTTTTTACAAATCTCATGCATGATACCTCATAATGAAAATATAGTTTGTGGCAACATATCAAACCTAACTTTAGGTATCTATCAGTTTATCATAAGATTTCCCGGTGTTCAACATAATTTTATTGTATTCAACCAATTGCCGTTATATAAAATACGGCGAAACCTTGTCCTCGTAAGGTTCCGCCGCAAATTAATTTATTTACTTCTGTACAAAGGGTCTCTGCGTACTTCCGGGAGCCGGCGAACCTTTGGGAACCAGTTTAATCTCGATTCCTTCC
>CAJURK010000029.1:0-2682 GCA_910588745.1 uncultured Dorea sp.
AAAATCAGCTGCAGAGCTGAACGAAGAATTAGTAGCTGCTAAAAAGGAACTCTTCAATTTAAGATTCCAGAACGCAACGAATCAGTTAGATAATACAAGCAGAATCAAGGAAGTCAGAAAAAATATCGCTAGAATCCAGACTGTATTAACACAGGTACAGGCACAAAAAGGTTAGGCACTGAACACTTAGAGAAGCCAAGCGTTTCGCGCAGGCTGAGGTTAGTGAGAAGGCCGTTCTTCGAGTAAAGCGAGAAGAACTTCCTTGTTAAACATTATTATTACCGAGAAAGGAGTAAAAGTCGTGGAAAGAAATCTTAGAAAAACACGTACAGGCAAGGTTGTCAGCAACAAGATGGATAAAACGATTGTAGTTGCTGTAGAGGACCATGTAAAACATGCTCTTTACAATAAGATTGTAAAAAGAACGTATAAATTAAAGGCTCACGATGAGGCAAACGAGTGCGGCATCGGCGACGTAGTGAAGGTTATGGAGACAAGGCCGTTATCCAAGGATAAGAGATGGAGACTTGTCGAGATTATGGAAAAAGCAAAATAGTATAAGGAGGGAAACCTGCAATGATACAGCAAGAAAGCAGACTGAAAGTAGCAGATAATACAGGTGCGAAAGAGTTACTCTGTATCCGTGTGCTTGGCGGTTCAACCAGAAGATATGCAAGCATCGGCGATATCATTGTTGCGACTGTTAAAGATGCAACACCAGGCGGCGTTGTTAAAAAGGGCGATGTAGTGAAAGCTGTAGTTGTACGTACTGTAAAAGGTACTCGTCGTAAAGACGGATCTTATATCCGCTTTGACGAAAATGCTGCTGTAATTATTAAAGAAGATAAGAATCCAAGAGGAACCCGTATCTTTGGGCCAGTAGCGAGAGAGCTTCGTGACAAACAGTTTATGAAGATTGTTTCCTTAGCTCCGGAAGTACTTTAAGGAGGTGCGATAGATGTCAACAATAAAGATCAAAAAGGGCGATATGGTTAAGGTGATTGCCGGAAAAGATAAAGACAAAGAAGGCAAAGTCATCTCTGTAAATCAGAAAGACGGAACAGTCCTTGTTGAAGGCGTTAATATGCTGACAAAGCACACGAAACCGAGCATGGCGAACCAGAACGGCGGAATTATCCACCAGGAGGGGCCGGTTCATATTTCCAACGTTATGTATATCCACAATGGCAAAGCAACCAGAATTGGATTCAAGATGGATGGAGACAAGAAGGTTCGTGTTGCAAAATCAACAGGCGAAGTAATAGATAAATAATTTGAGGAAGGAGGTTCAGGGCTTTGAGCAGCAGATTAAAAGAACAGTACCAGAACGAGATTGTCCCAGCAATGACAAAGAAGTTTGGTTATAAGAATATTATGGAAGTGCCGAAACTCAATAAAGTTGTTATCAACATGGGCGTTGGCGAAGCAAAAGATAATGCGAAAGCTTTAGATTCAGCGATTGCTGATATGGAGAAGATCACAGGACAGAAGGCCGTTGTATGTAAGGCTAAGAAGTCAGTGGCGAATTTTAAGATCAGAGAAGGAATGTCGATCGGATGTAAGACCACCTTACGAGGAGATAAGATGTATGAGTTTGTTGATCGTCTGATCAACCTTGCACTGCCGCGTGTACGCGACTTCAGAGGTGTGAACCCGAATGCATTTGACGGAAGAGGAAACTATGCCCTTGGCATCAAGGAGCAGCTGATCTTCCCCGAGATCGAGTACGATAAGATCGATAAGGTAAGAGGTATGGATGTTATCTTCGTAACAACTGCTAAAACAGATGAAGAGGCACGAGAGCTTTTGAAACAGTTCAATATGCCGTTTAAAAAATAAGGAGGTAAATTATGGCTAAGACAGCAATGAAAATCAAACAGCAGCGCAAGCAGAAATTTTCAACAAGAGAATACAGCCGCTGCAGAATCTGTGGACGTCCCCATGCATATTTGAGAAAATATGGCATCTGCCGTGTTTGCTTCCGCGAACTGGCATATAAAGGACAAATCCCAGGCGTAAAAAAAGCAAGTTGGTAGGCGCCGAACACTGGCACCGAACACTTAGCGAAGCCAAGCCGAAGGCGCAGGCTGAGGTTAGTGAGAGGGCCGTTCTCCGAGCAGAGCGAGGAGAACTTCCTTACCGGGAAACACTTAGCGAAGTGCGGCGGGAGTGAAAGAGGTAATAAAGAAAAGGAGGAAAACATTCATGACTATGAGCGATCCAATTGCAGATATGCTTACAAGAATCCGCAATGCAAATACTGCGAAACATGATACAGTGGATATTCCTGCATCTAAGATGAAGGTTGCTATTGCAAACATTCTGCTGGACGAGGGATATATTACAAAATACGATATCGTAGAAGACGGAGCGTTTCAGACGATCCGTGTAACATTGAAGTATGGCGCAGATAAGAATGAGAAAGTTATTTCAGGACTTAAGAGAATTTCCAAACCGGGTCTGCGTGTATACGCAAACTGCGAGGATCTGCCGAAGGTACTCGGCGGACTTGGAACTGCGATCATTTCTACGAACCAGGGTGTCATCACAGACAAAGAAGCAAGAAAGCTCGGCGTAGGCGGAGAAGTACTGGCATTTGTGTGGTAGGCACTGGCACTGAACACTTAGCGAAGCCAAGCGTTCCGCGCAGGCTGAGGTTAGTGTGAAGGCCGTTCTCAGAGC
>CAJURK010000029.1:2782-9776 GCA_910588745.1 uncultured Dorea sp.
GAAGCGAAGAGAACTTCCTTGCTAGGGAACACTTAGCGAAGCCAAGCGTTCCGCGTAGGCTGAGGTTAGTGTGAAGGCCGTTCTCAGAGCGAAGCGAAGAGAACTTCCTTGCTAGGGAACACTTAGCGAAGCCAAGCGTTCCGCGCAGGCTGAGGTTGGTGTGAAGGCCGTTCTCAGAGCGAAGAGAAGAGAACTTCCTTAGAGGAAACACCATCGTCACTAGACTCGAAAGAAACTCGCCAAGTGATCACAGCAACTGAAAACAGAGCAGGCGAAAGGTTCTGCTCCGAGAATTTAAGTTAAGGAGGATATGGCAATGTCACGTATCGGAAGACTGCCAATCGCGATTCCGGCAGGAGTAACTGTGGAAATCGCAGAGAATAATGTAGTGACCGTAAAAGGTCCAAAGGGAACTCTGTCTCGGGAGCTTCCTGTTGAAATGGAAATTAAGAAAGACGGCGAGACAATCGTCGTTACAAGACCGAATGATTTGAAGAAGATGAAATCCCTTCACGGCCTTACCAGAACGCTGATTAACAACATGGTTATCGGCGTTACAGAAGGATATAAGAAAGTTCTTGAAGTAAACGGTGTTGGTTATAGAGCAGCAAAATCAGGAAACAAATTAACACTTAGCCTTGGATATTCCCATCCGGTAGAGATGATCGACCCGGAAGGCGTTGAGACGGTTCTCGAGGGACAGAACAAGATTACCGTTCAGGGTATCGACAAGGAAAAGGTTGGACAGTATGCAGCCGAGATCAGAGACAAGAGAAGACCAGAGCCATATAAGGGCAAGGGTATTAAGTACTCTGATGAGGTTATCAGACGTAAAGTCGGTAAGACAGGTAAAAAATAATTAAGGAGGGTGAGAGAAAATGGTTAGCAAAAAATCAAGAAGCGAAGTTCGTGTAAAAAAACACATGAAATTACGTAACCGTTTCAGCGGTACGCCTGAATGCCCGCGTTTAGCAGTATTCAGAAGTAACAAACACATGTATGCTCAGATTATTGATGATACAGCCCAGATTACTCTGGTATCCGCTTCCACTCTTCAGAAAGATGTGAAAGCAAACCTGGAAAAGACGGACAATGTAGAGGCAGCCGCATATCTTGGCAAAGTAATTGCCGAGAGAGCGCTTGAGAAAGGCATCAAGGACGTAGTTTTTGACAGAGGCGGTTTTATCTATCACGGAAAAGTTCAGGCATTAGCAGACGCAGCTAGAGAAGCTGGTTTGAATTTCTAGAAGGAGGAGCACACATGAAACAAGAACGTATTGATGCTGGTTCATTAGAATTGACAGAAAAAGTAGTATCAATTAAACGTGTTACCAAGGTTGTTAAGGGTGGCCGGAATATGAGATTCACAGCTTTAGTAGTTGTTGGCGATGGGAACGGCCATGTTGGTGCAGGTTTAGGAAAAGCAACCGAAATCCCGGAAGCAATCCGCAAGGGAAAAGAAGATGCTGCAAAGAAGCTTATTACGGTTGCATTAGATGAGAATGGAAGTATTACACATGATTTGATCGGTAAATTCGGAAGCGCTTCCGTATTACTGAAAAAGGCACCAGATGGTACTGGAGTGATTGCCGGCGGTCCGGCGCGTGCCGTTATCGAGATGGCAGGTATCAAGAATATCCGTACAAAGTCTCTTGGTTCTAACAATAAGCAGAATGTTGTTCTGGCTACGATTGAAGGACTGAAAGAGGTTAAGACTCCAGAAGAAGTGGCTAAGCTTCGTGGAAAATCCATCGAAGAAATCTTAGGCTAGAGGGAGGTAGACCGAGATGGCAAATTTAAAAATCACATTGGTAAAATCTACAATCGGTGCTGTACCGAAGCATAAGAAAACCGTAGAGGCGCTTGGACTTAAGAAGACGGGCAGGACAGTCGTGCTTCCGGACAATGCGGCTACAAGAGGAATGGTGAAACAGGTTCAGCATTTGGTGAAGGTAGAAGAAGCGTAACAAATTTTGAATAAGGAGGTGTAACCATGGACTTATCTAATTTAAGACCTGCTGACGGAGCAAAGCAGAGCAACAATTTCAGAAGAGGACGCGGACACGGTTCTGGAAATGGCAAGACTGCCGGCAAGGGACACAAGGGCCAGAAGGCTCGCTCAGGCGGCACAAGGCCTGGATTTGAAGGCGGTCAGATGCCGTTATACAGAAGAATTCCAAAGAGAGGCTTTACAAATAGAAATTCCAAGACGATCATTGGAATTAATGTAAGCGCGTTAGAGACGTTTGATAATGACGCAGTTGTTTCTGTAGAAAAGCTGATCGAGGCGGGAATCGTGAAGAATCCAAGAGACGGAGTCAAGATTCTTGCAGGCGGCGAGTTGACAAAAAAACTTACAGTTCAGGCTAATGCATTCAGTGCCGGTGCAGTGGCTAAGATTGAGGCGCTGGGTGGAAAAGCAGAGGTGATCTAATGTTCAAAACATTTCGACGGGCATTTCAAATTGAAGATATTCGGAAGAAGATCTTATACACATTTCTAATGTTAATCGTTATCAGACTTGGCTCACAGTTACCAACGCCGGGGGTGGATCCGTCCTATATCAAAGAGTTCTTTGCACAAAATACGGGGGAAGCGTTTAACTTTTTTAACGCTTTCACCGGCGGTTCCTTTGAGCAGATGTCGGTATTTGCTCTGAGTATTACCCCATATATCACATCGTCCATTATTATGCAGCTTCTTACCATTGCGATTCCAAAGCTGGAGGAGATGCAGAAAGAAGGAGAGGATGGGAGAAAGAAAATTGCGTCTTTTACAAGGTATCTGACAGTAGGGCTGGCGCTGATTGAATCAACGGCGATGGCGGTTGGTTTTGGCCGTCAGGGACTGCTGGTTGAGTACAATTTTGTAAATGCGGCAATTGTGGTACTCACGCTTACAGGCGGTTCGGCATTTCTTATGTGGATTGGCGAACGTATCACCGAGAACGGCGTTGGAAATGGAATTTCCATTGTATTGGTGATTAATATTGTTTCACGTATTCCTAATGATATGGCGACCTTGTTCGAGCAGTTTATACAAGGGAAGAGCATCGCCAAAGGCGGGCTGGCAGTGATTATCATTCTGGCAATTATCCTGGTGCTGGTAGTTTTCGTTGTTATCCTTCAAGGCGGCGAGAGAAGAATCGCCGTACAGTATTCCCAGAAGATGCAGGGGAGAAGGACTTATGGCGGACAGTCAACCCATATTCCGATGAAGATTAACACAGCCGGCGTTATCCCGATCATTTTTGCGTCTTCGCTGATGCAGTTTCCGGTCGTAATCGCTACTTTTCTTGGAAAAGCGGAGGGAGACGGAATCGGAAGCGAGATTTTGCGCGGACTGAACCAGAGCAATTGGTGCAATCCTCAGAACTTTAAATATTCCTGGGGACTGATTGTGTATATTGTTTTGACGATTTTCTTTGCATATTTTTACACGTCCATCACCTTTAACCCGATGGAGATAGCGAATAATATGAAAAAGAGCGGCGGATTTGTTCCGGGTATCCGTCCGGGGCGTCCGACGGTTGAGTACCTGAGCAGGATTTTGAATTATATTATATTTATCGGAGCATGCGGCCTGGTTGTAATACAGTTTGTGCCGATTTTATTTAACGGATGGCTTGGCGCAAGGGTGTCCTTTGGAGGAACATCGTTAATTATTATTGTCAGCGTTGTGCTTGAGACGATTAAACAGATTGAATCACAGATGCTCGTACGTAATTACAAAGGATTTTTGAACAGTTAAGCAAAATTTTGACCTGCGGAAATATTCGCGGGTTAAAATGCTATAAAGGAGGATGTATTCCATGAAGATTATTATGTTAGGCGCACCTGGCGCCGGCAAGGGAACTCAGGCTAAGAAGATTGCGGGCAAGTATAACATTCCTCATATTTCTACGGGAGATATATTCCGTGCGAATATTAAGAACGGAACGGAGCTTGGCAAAAAGGCTAAGACTTATATGGATCAGGGACTTCTGGTGCCGGATGAGCTGGTTGTGGATCTGGTGGCAGACCGTGTAAATCAGGAAGACTGTGCAAACGGTTATGTTTTGGACGGATTTCCCAGAACGATTCCACAGGCGGAAGCTTTAACGAAAGCGCTGAAAGAACTTGGGCAGAAGATGGATTATGCGATTGATGTAGACGTACCGGACGCGAATATCGTGAACCGCATGTCGGGAAGAAGAGCCTGCGTGGGATGCGGAGCTACCTATCATATGGTATATGCGCCGACGAAACAGGAAGGAGTCTGTGATTCCTGCGGCGGGGAACTGATCTTAAGGGACGACGACAAACCAGATACGGTTCAGAAACGTCTGAATGTATATCATGAGCAGACACAGCCGCTGATCGAGTATTATACCAGGGAAGGAATCCTCCGTAAAGTAGACGGAACGATTGATATTGAAGAAGTATTTGGACAGATTGTAAAGCTTTTGGAGGCTTAGTATATGCCGATATCGATAAAATCATCAAGAGAAATAGAACTGATGGCGGAAGCGGGACGGATCTTGGAGAAGGTTCATCTGGAACTGGAAAACGCAATGCGTCCGGGAATGAGTACCCTTGACATTGACCGTCTGGGGAGAGAAATCATAGAGGGGTACGGCTGTATCCCCTCGTTCCTTGATTATAACGGTTATCCTGCATCCATCTGCGTATCGGTGAATGAAGAAGTGGTGCATGGTATTCCATCGAAACGCCGCATAATCAAGGAAGGCGATATTGTCAGCTTAGACGCCGGAGTGATTTACAAGGGATACCATTCCGACGCCGCGAGAACCCACGCGGTAGGAACTGCCGGCAAAGAAGCGGAGGATTTGATTAAAGTTACTAGAGAATGCTTTTTTGAAGGCATAAAGTATGCGAAAGAAGGCAATCATCTATTTGACATATCCAGAGCGATCGGAAGATATGCCAGGGAACGGGGCTACGGAGTGGTGAGAGACCTTTGCGGACACGGAATCGGAACCGCGCTTCACGAAGCGCCGGAGGTGCCGAATTACGAGCTGGAGAAAAAGGGCGTAAGACTTAAGGCGGGAATGACGCTGGCCATTGAGCCGATGATCAATATCGGAGGCTGGGAAGTTGATTGGCTGGACGATGACTGGACCGTGGTAACCAGAGACCGCACATTGTCGGCGCATTATGAGAATACCATTGTAATTACCGACGGAGAGCCAAGGATCCTGACAATGACAGAAAGCGCTTAGAGAGCGGCAAATGGCGCGGCTTTAAGTTTGTAAGGGAGTTCCCGGTTTCTAGCGGGGTATTCGGATTTGAGAATGGGAACCCTTGAAAAAGCAGTTAGCGAGGTTGGAATGGACAGATATAGAGCAGGAATGCTGGCAAAATCAAAGGCAGGTCATGACGCCGGAAGAATTTATGTGATAACAGATACGGACGGCGCATATGTATATTTAGCAGACGGCAGGCTTAGAACAGTGGGCAGACCTAAGAAAAAGAAGGCCAGACACGTTCAGTTAATCTGTGAGGAGCATGACGTATCTGCAGCGGACGATGTGCAGATCAAAAGGATATTGAAGGAATATATCAGTAAGGAAGAAGAGATTTAGGAGGATATAAGATATGTCAAAGGCTGACGTTATTGAAATTGAAGGAACCGTAGTAGAGAAACTTCCAAACGCAATGTTTCAGGTTGAGCTTGAAAACGGACATCAGGTGCTTGCGCATATCAGCGGCAAGCTTAGAATGAATTTCATAAAGATTTTGCCGGGCGATAAAGTGACTTTGGAGCTGTCGCCATATGATTTATCAAAGGGAAGAATTATTTGGAGAGATAAGTAAAAACTTATTGACATATGAAGAAAGACAGTGCTATAATGTAAAAGCACGTTTTTGGGTGCTTTATTTCGTTATGCGTTTTTAAAGCCCCTGAAACAGGGAAACTTGAAAGGCAAAGCAATGGATGAAAGGAGGATCCCCCGTGAAGGTTAGATCATCAGTAAAACCAATTTGCGAGAAGTGCAAAGTTATTAAGAGAAAAGGAAGCATTCGCATTATCTGCGAAAATCCAAAACATAAACAGCGTCAGGGATAGGCACTGAACACTTAATGAAAGCAAGCTAAGGCGCAGCTTGAATTTAGTGGCGAAGGCCGTTCGAGGAACTTAGCGAGCGTGAGCCTAAAGGCGAAGCGCGAGGTTAGTGAGTCGAATATCTTCCGCAGTAGGAAGAGCGGATTGCATACCAAGACAAAGTTTATGAACCAAAATTAGGCGGCTGATAGCCGGTACGCATTTCAGTACAGGCTATTTCAAATATACAAGGCGCACCTGTAGCCGGTGAAGTCCTCGTATATTGCTTCTAATGCCGGCCCGTCATTACCGGACGGCGCATCGTTCGGTGGCCGGAAAGGACGTGATACCGAACACGTCTGGACGAAAGTCCCCATTAAAGACAATGTAACTATAATTTTTTAGAAAGTGGAGGAAAATCACATGGCTCGTATAGCAGGTGTAGACTTACCAAGAGACAAACGTGTTGAAATCGGACTGACATATATTTATGGAATCGGCAGACCGAGCGCAACCCGGATTCTGGCAGAGGCAGGAGTAGATCCTAATATCCGCTGCAGAGATTTGACAGATGAGGATGTTAAGAAGATCAGCGCAGTAATTGATGAGACTCAGGTTGTAGAAGGCGATTTGAGAAGAGAGATCGCGCTGAACATCAAGAGACTGCAGGAGATCGGATGCTATAGAGGTATCCGTCACAGAAAAGGACTTCCGGTTCGCGGTCAGAAAACAAAGACAAATGCAAGAACAAGAAAAGGTCCTAAGAGAACAGTAGCTAATAAGAAGAAGTAAGTATTTAGTGAAAGCGGGCGGTATGCGCAGCTTAAAACTAGTATTTACTTTGTTTGTTGAACAAAGAGAGAAGAACTTCATCAAATTCATTAAAAAGGAAAGTGTAGGTTAGTTTTATTATGGCAAAGAAAGTTACAAAGAAAGTGACAAAAAAGCG
>CAJURK010000029.1:9786-38270 GCA_910588745.1 uncultured Dorea sp.
TATCCAGTCATCTTTTAATAACACGATCGTTACATTGACAGATGCACAGGGTAACGCTCTTTCATGGGCAAGTGCCGGTGGTCTTGGGTTTAAAGGTTCAAGGAAATCTACTCCGTATGCCGCGCAGATGGCGGCAGAGACTGCAGCGAAGGCCGCATTGATTCATGGATTGAAATCAGTAGATGTTATGGTAAAGGGACCAGGTTCCGGAAGAGAAGCGGCAATCCGCGCGCTTCAGGCGTGCGGAATTGACGTAACAAGTATTAAAGATGTTACGCCGGTACCGCACAATGGATGCCGTCCGCCGAAGCGCAGAAGAGTCTAGTTGGTTACCTTTTAAAGATAGCATTTGAGATAATAGGAGGAGAAATAGGACATGGCAGTGAATAGAGTTCCGGTTCTGAAAAGATGTCGTTCCCTTGGAATGGAGCCGGTTTATTTGGGAATTGATAAAAAGTCTAGAAGGCAGTTGAAGAGATCCAATCGAAAGATGAGCGAGTATGGTCTTCAGTTACGTGAGAAGCAGAAAGCTAAATTCATTTACGGCGTATTAGAGAAGCCTTTCCGTAATTATTTTAAGAAGGCTCAGCGCATGAGCGGTATGACTGGTTCTAACCTGATGATCATGCTTGAGAGCAGATTGGACAATGTTGTATTCCGTATGGGTCTGGCAAGAACCCGCCGCGAGGCAAGACAGATTGTAGATCACAAGCATGTGTTAGTGAATGGCAAGCAGGTGAATATCCCGTCTTACCTTGTTAAGGCAGGCGATGTAATTGAAATTAAGGAGAAGTGCAAGGGTTCTCAGAGATATAAGGATATTCTGGAGGTTACAGGCGGACGTCTGGTTCCTGGCTGGATTGAGGCAGACCATGAGAATTTGAAGGCGACTGTAAAAGAGCTTCCGGCTCGTGACGAGATCGATGTTCCGGTAGATGAGATGTTGATTGTCGAGTTGTATTCTAAATAATAAGATTTAGAGATTCACCCCACAAGGAGGGACTATATAGTGTTTGATTTTAATAAACCAAATATCGAGATAACCGAGATTTCAGAAGATAAGAGATACGGAAGATTTGTTGTAGAGCCTCTTGAGAGAGGTTATGGTACAACGCTTGGAAACTCTCTTAGAAGGATCATGCTTTCGTCGCTTCCCGGTGCTGCGATTAGTCAGGTGAAGATCGACGGCGTATTGCATGAGTTCAGTTCCATCCCAGGTGTAAAAGAAGACGTTACCGAGATTGTCATGAATTTGAAGTCCCTGGCAATCAAGAACACATCCGAGACTGATGAACCAAAGACGGTTTACATTGAGTTTGAAGGCGAAGGTGTGGTAACCGGCGCGGATATTCAGGTGGATTCTGATATTGAGATTATGAACCCAGAAACTGTGATTGCTACGCTGAACGGCGGAGCAGACAGCAAATTGTATATGGAACTTACCATTACAAAGGGAAGAGGATATGTAAGTGCAGATAAGAATAAGAACGAAGAACTGCCGATTGCAGTAATTCCGGTAGATTCTATCTACACTCCGGTAGAGCGCGTGAATCTCACTGTTGAAAATACACGTGTCGGTCAAATTACAGACTTCGACAAATTGACATTAGATGTTTGGACGGATGGTACGCTGGTTCCGGATGAGGCTGTAAGTCTGGCGGCAAAGGTACTTAGTGAACATTTGAAGCTGTTTATTGATTTATCAGAAGTTGCGCAGGCGGCTGAGGTTATGATTGAGAAGGAAGACGATGAAAAAGAGAAGGTGCTTGAGATGAGCATTGACGAACTTGAATTGTCTGTCCGCTCATACAACTGCTTAAAGAGAGCGGGAATCAATACAGTTGAAGAACTGACAAACAGAACTCCGGAGGATATGATGAAGGTTCGGAATCTTGGACGTAAGTCTCTGGAAGAAGTATTGGCAAAATTAAAAGAACTTGGCTTGGAGTTGAGCCAGGGGGAAGAATGAAACACAGCCTGCCAGTAAGCCCGACGCGCATGGCGGCGGCATTTGGCTAGTAAGCCCGATGAATGCATAACCAAGTGTTTAATATGGAGGAAAAGCAAAATGGCAAAGTATAGAAAGCTTGGCAGAACATCAAGCCAGAGAAAAGCATTAATTAGAAACCAGGTAACAGCGCTTCTGAATCATGGTAAGATTATTACCACAGAGGCAAAGGCAAAAGAGATCCGTAAGGTAGCAGAGGGTCTTATCGCGCTGGCGGTAAAGGAGAAGGATCACTTCGAGGAGGTTACTGTAACGGCAAAGGTTGCCCGTAAGGACAAAGACGGCAAGAGAGTCAAAGAAGTTGTAGACGGCAAGAAAGTTACCGTGTACGATGAAGTAGAGAAGAAGATCAAGAAGGATATGCCGTCAAGACTTCACGCAAGAAGACAGATGCTGAAAGTTCTTTATCCGGTTAAGGATGTTCCGACCACGCCGGCAGGAAGAAAGAAGAATACAAAAAATGTGGATCTTGTAGCAAAATTGTTTGACGAGATTGCACCAAAGTACGAAAACCGCAATGGAGGTTATACAAGAATCGTTAAGATCGGCCAGCGTAAAGGCGACGCGGCGATGGAAGTTTTGATCGAGCTGGTATAAGCGGCGGTTAACAACGGGAAACGAATATGGAATAAAAACAGGCTCTGCACAGGAAATTTCAGGTGCGGAGCCTGTTTTTTACATAGAAAAGAGCGTTCCATGTAAGAAAAGAAATGTCCTGCCTACTAGAAAAATTTTTTTATCTTCGCCTGAAAGTACAGACGCTGCAGATGTATTCATGTTTCTAAATACGTTTATTTATAGAAAATGCCTATAAATATTCTCTGTTATTTGCATTAGTGATTAGACAATTGGAAGATTTAGGGAGATAATAGAAATGGTTATAGAAGTCACAAATGGAAAGAGAGGGAAATGATATGACTTTGTATGATTCTAAGAAGAAACTTGCGTTAGCCGGCGCGGTCTGCGGTGTTGTAGCCGCTGCCCTGGCATTTATGGGGAATCCGGCTAACATGGCGTTCTGCATAGCCTGCTTTGTGAGGGACATGGCAGGAGCTATGGGAATGCATCAGGCAGAGGTTGTTCAGTATGCAAGGCCGGAGATTGTAGGACTTGTGCTGGGAGCGTTTATGATCTCGGTGGCAACGAAGGAGTACCGTTCTACGGCGGGTTCTTCGCCGATGATCCGCTTTGTGCTGGGAATGGTTATTATGATCGGTTCCCTGGTATTCTTAGGGTGTCCGTTGCGTATGATCATCCGTATGTCGGCAGGAGATTTGAATGCCTGGGTGGCGCTGGTTGGATTTATTCTGGGGGTAGGCACCGGAACTTTCATGCTGAAAAACGGGACAAGCCTTGGACGTGCCAATGAGACGAACAAATCCAGCGGTTCCGTGCTTTCTATTATCCTAGTGGGGATTTTATTACTTGCGGTATGTACAAGCCTTCTAAAGGCTAGTGAGGCGGGTCCTGGAAGTATGCACGCGCCGATCATTGCTTCGCTGACGGGGGGAATTGTTTTCGGAGTGTTTGCACAGAAATCAAGAATGTGTTTTGCGGGCGGAATCCGCGATGTGATTCTGATGAAAAACTATGATCTTCTGACTGTGATTGCAGCGTTATTTGTGGTAATGCTGGTTTTTAACGTAGCAACGGATAGATTTGTACTTGGATTCAATACCCCAGGCGTTATTGCGCATTCTGAACACTTATGGAACATGCTGGGAATGTATGCGGTTGGATTTGCGGCGGTGCTTGCAGGAGGCTGTCCTTTGCGTCAGTTAATCCTGGCGGGACAGGGTTCCTCTGACTCGGCGGTAACTGTGCTTGGATTGTTTTTTGGAGCGGCTCTTTGCCACAATTTGGGGCTTGCTTCTAGCGGAACCGCAATGAATGCCGAGACCAATGAGCTTGTAGCCGGAGCTGCGACGCCTAACGGTAAGATTGCCGTAATAATATGTATTATCGTATGCTTTGTAATAGCCTTTACCAACAAACGTGAGGCTGTAAAGAAATAAGAGAAAGGAAGGAATCGTTATGGTAGAAGTAGATGCAAGAGGGCTTTCTTGTCCAGAGCCGATTATGCTGACGGCAGAGGCGTTGAAGAATGCAGACGGACCGGTTAAGGTACTGGTAAGCGAACCGCATCAGAAGACAAATGTGGAGAAACTGGCGAAGGACCGTGGTAAGAGAACAACGGTTACCGAGGACGGATCGGGATTTGTAATCATAATTGAATAGAGTAGAAACTAGATATTAAATGTGTAATAGAAGAGGCTGCCGGGAAAGGCAATTTACCTGCGATATATTGGTAAATGGTATCAATTCCGACAGCCTCTTTCTTGTTCCTATTATTTGATTTCAGCAAACGCTATATAAGAAGGATCATTCTCTTTCGTTTTGCCGCGGTCATTGTTATAGTCTTCCGTATAAGAAGGACTATTGAGTAAGAAGGTATTATCGCCTGCTACGGTACGTTTTACGATAACCCATTTCCCATCGCGCTTCTCCCACTGATCGATGTCGCGGCAGCGGGCTTCGACAGTAAAAGTAGGCTTTTTCGCTTTGTTGCGGTATTTGCAGGCTGCGTACATATAAGTCTCGCTGGCAGCCTTTGTGCCGTCCTCGTTCAGCTTAATTAAAATATTGGTCATCATATGATGAGTGGAAATCATCATGTTTGTATGCATTTTCAGCATCATATCAATAAAGCCTCTGCCAGTACCTTTGTAGGTAGGGCCATAGTCCACTTCGGAGTCTTCCGCGAAAATCGTATAACCTAATTCAAAGTCTATTCTGTCTAACGCGCGGCAGTAGGTATAAATCTGGTCTCTAATTTTGTCTTTCTCAATAAAAATCTCAAGATCAGTCATCTGTCTCACCTTTCCTATTCTGTTTAGATATGTGTCGGCATCGCCTATAAGAAGGCGATGCCGACACATAATTTGTTAAATCTAGGGGTAATATAATTATTTCTTTGGCGTATAATCAAGACCGAGGCGCTTGCACTGTCTCTCCGGATCCCAGAAGAATCCCCATTCAGCGTAGAGTTTTCTCTTTGCTGTCTCAGCAGGAGTCCATGTAGCAAGATCTTTGCTCTTGTACAACTTATCAATTTCTTCATCCGTGTAACCGAAGCTCTGCAATACCTCGCGGTTATGCTCGCCGAAACAAGGAGCGGCAGCAACGATCTGAGATGGATTTTTCTTAAAGATATTGGTTACGCCCATACCTTTCATCTTACCGAAGCACTGGTCTTCCCATTCTACCAGATTCTCACGAGCTTCAAACTGTGGATCTTTCTCAATATCAGCAGGACCATAAGCTTTCTGGCAAGGAACGCCGGCATTGCCGAAGATTTCCTCCAGCTCATCGCAGGTATGAGAAGCACAGAATTCTTCACACAGCTTTTCAGCCTTCTGTCCGCGTGGATCATGGAGCGGTAATCCGGTGCAGTCCTTCGGAAGGTCAGAATCCGGAGAACCTGGTTTGCCCATACCGATAATCGGATATCCACGGGAAACAGGTCCCTGGCCGGTGATAGCAACAAACATGGAACCGCCGTCTTTGGTATCATAGAATGAGAAGCAAGCTGCCATATCGCTCTTGTTACCGGTACGGTATGGAACCGGATCGCCTTGCTTCGGATAGCCGTTGTTGTACCATACTGCCGGGTAATGGTCAAGCAGACGGAACATGGTATCATACTGTGCAACGTCGCAGGAATCGCCTTCGCCGGTACGCAAAGCGTGAATATAACCGGAAAGGGCAACCATGCAGGCATTATATGCGGTGACATAGTCTGACAGGTATGGATTAACCTTCAGAGGGCTGGACTTTGGTGATTCGCCGTTCAAGTACATATAGCCGCCCATTGCCTGACCGGATACGTCGTAGGATGGCTTATCCTTAGAAGGACCAAACTGACCGTAACCAGATACATGCACGATAGAAAGAGCCTTGTTGTGTTCCCAGCATGACTCGTCCGTAATGCCGCGTTTCTTATAAGAGCCAGGTCTTCCGGCTTCAATCCAGATATCTGCCCATTCAATACACTTGTAGAAAATCTTCCTTCCGGAAGGTTTTGCAGTATTGATCGTAATAGAGAACTCATTACGGTGGTTCTGAGACCATGCGAGAGTGCCGCGGGTCTGGCATGCGATGGTAGGAGCCTCGGCCTGAAGAACTTTAGCGCCCATTTCTGCCATGAGACAGCCTGCGAATGGCCCGGCAATGTTCGTTCCGGAAATAAATACTTTTACACCTTGAAGAACGCCAAAATCAGGATATTCATTGAACTTGTGAGTTAATTTGTTGTTAATTTCTTTCATAATAGAATTCCTTTCTTATATATTAATCGACTAATATATACATATATTATATTTCGGATGCTACCGTTTTTAATCGCCCTGTGGATACTTATCCTGCAGTTTTGCTCCTCCGCTGATTGCACCGGAAACGGACAGGAACAGAAGGATTGCTACAACCATGTAGAAGATCCAGGTAATGCCGTAACCTGCGATACCCTGAATGATAGAGGTCAGTACAGAACCGAATGCCGCGCCAATCAGGAAGAACAGGTTAGCAAAAGCGTAAATGCCCGCATAATCTTTGGTACCGAATACTGTAGACATCAATACAGCGGGAAGTACCTTTGGAAGGAACATCGCAATAGCAAAGAATATGGAATATCCAAAAACAAGCGTCGTATTACCGGTTATAGAATAAGCGTAAAGGCTTGCCAGTCCGATAATTACCAGTACGGCCGCAACAAGAACGGTCTTGCGGATTCCCATTTTATCCATCAGAGCACCGCCGCCTACCATACCGAAGATGGAAACGATGGAGTAAACAGAAAGTACAGTACCCTGAAGCTTTCCGCCGTCCTGTGCGATGGATGTAACGAAGTTAGGAACATGTGTGGTAACGCCTGCAGACAGGATACCAACGCAGAGAACAACTCCGAGTACGCAGAACCATGCGCTCGATTTGGTAGCAACCTTCTTGGATACGCCGATCCATGCATTGGACTGTGCCTGTGCTTTGGCTGCTGCAGAATCATCCTTCTTGCCGGTACGATATGGCTCTGTACCATATTCTGCCGGAGAACGTTTAACCAGAACAAGTGCGGTAACGACCGTTACTACGCCTACAACCGCTGCGGAGAACAGCATAGCTGTTTTCCAGCCGGTACCGCTGGAAGCGATGAATTTGGAAATAACCGGCGACCATACGGCGCCGCCAAGTCCGCCGCTGGCATAAGCAATGGACATCATCGTTGCACGCTTATCTTCAAACCATGCGGTAACAAGCATAGAAATCGGAAGCTGCGTAAGACCTGCCTGGAAGATATTTGACAGAGCAAATATCAGGTAAAACTGCCAGATAGCAGTACAGAATGTAGCGACTGCCCAGCATGCGCATGATCCGACGGTAACGATTACCATCATAATCTTCATATTCTTTTTCTGATATAATCCGGCAATTACCATAGCGCCGATTGCGCTGGCAAAAGATGCGATCAGATTAACCAGGGACCAGCTTGTAACGCTGAATCCTAAGTCTTCACAAACGGGAGCCATGTACAGTGAAAAACAATTGCCCATAATTCCGGTCGGTATAAATGACAGGATGCAGGCTGCAACAAGGACGCCCCAGCCTTTAAATTTTTTACTCTCCATTTTTTTCTCCTTTCAGATAAGAACTGTTAGTTAAGTATTGCTCTACGAGTTTACTGCGGACTATCTTACCATTATTACTCTGAGGAATCCGGTCCACAAATTCGAAGGATTTAGGTATTTTATAAGGCGGCAGGTAATTGAGAGCCAGTTTGATAAGGCTTTTTTCACTGATGGGTTCGTTTGCTTCGATAAAAGCGTGGATACGATGTCCCCATTCTTTGTCGGGAAGTCCGACAACAACTGCATCTACTACCTTTTTAGACTTTTTCAGCACAGTTTCGATTTCTGCGGCAAATACGTTCTCACCGCCGGTAACGATCATATCGCTGCGTCTGTCTATAAAATACAGATAGTCTTCCTCGTCTATGTATCCAATGTCACCAACGCTCTTAAAACCATTTTCATCGCTTTCAAGAGGGGTGAAATTGATGTATTCAATCCTGGGCGCATTGCCGTGCCAGGACATATAGATATTGCCGATTTCTCCGGGAGGAAGCTCTCGGCCGTCTTCGTCTCGAATCGAAATACTGCCGCAGGGCATTCTTCCAATACTGCCTTCGTGAGTGAGCCATTCATCGCCGCGTATATACGTAATTCCCACGCATTCGGTCATGGAATAGATTTCGTATATCTTTTCCGGCGAGATGATTCGGAACCATTCTCTCTTAAGATCCGCGGAACAGACGCCGCCGGTGTGGCAAAGAACCTCTAAGCTGGCCAAATCCTTCGGATCGAAGTCCGGCAGTTTCATAATACGCTGCATCAGCGTCGGTACTAATTGAACATATTCGATTTGGTATTTCTTTATCAATGCCACAATCGTTTTTGCGTCAAGACACGAAGGCATATAAAGCGTATTTCCACAATAAAGCCCGTTAAAAGCCACCGAATGCGGCGCGCCGTGAAAAAGCGGGCCGGCAAGCAACTGCCGCATCTCAAAACGCATACCGGAAAGAGTGAACCATGTCTGCAGGCCTTCGTCGCTTTCGCCGGCAGGCATATTCTGCTGAACAACTTTGGTTTTGCCCGTTGTACCTCCGGTGCAGTTCGCAAGATTAGGAACTGCCAGAACATCAGGGGGCATCGCATCCGGATATTCCCCGCACAATTCTTTCAGCTCAGAAGAGCTTAAAGCGTGGTAATTGCCGGGCTTCCAGCGGTTGGTAACCACAAGGGAAGGGGCGACGCATTCGCATATCTCAAGAAGATTCTGTCTGGGAACCCTGTCGGATATGGGAACGTAACAGCCGCCTGCTTTCCAGATGCCAAAAGCAAGGGCAATGTGGGTAGGGATATTGGGAAGAGCGACAATAACGCTTTTCCCGGATTCAATTCCCTGATCCAGAAGATACCATGCAATGCGGTTGGAGAGCGTTTCGAGAGCCCGCCAGGTCATGATGGTTTCCGTATTTTTCGGTGAGATATATACAATTGCGGGAGCATCCGGCTTAACGTTTGCGATGTTGGCAAGCTGTGTTCCCGGAGTAAAAAAACTATCCTCACCATGATTAAAAATATTAAAGTGCGACGTACACACGGCCTTTAGCCCTCTCATTTCTCTCCCAGATTCGGAGCATTTTTCTAGAATGTACACTTATTGAACTATCATATGCCACCAAAGTATACTTAACGGAATATTCATGTCCGTTAAGGCGCTGTGGTAACGAATTAGCCTGCTACGTTAGCCGGTCTGTATCCGCCATCTACCGGCAGTGTAACGCCTGTAATGTAAGAAGCTGCGCTAGAACACAGGAAGAGAATAGCGCTGGCGATTTCCTCTGGAGCGCCGATCTTGCGAAGCGGGATGCCTGCTGCAAGATTCTTCTTAGCAAACGGAGGAACGGTTTCAAGAAGCTTAGTATCAACTACGCCAGGAGCAACTGCGTTGCAACGAATTCCCGCGTATGCCTGCTCCCATGCCATAGACTGTGTAAATGCGATAACGCCTCCTTTGGATACCGGATATGGGCAGCCGCAGCCTGCTCCGTAAATACCTGCTACAGAAGCAGTATTTACGATACAGCCTTTGGTCTTCTTAAGCATCTTAATTGCATATTTGGTCATGTTAAAGGTGCCTTTGATGTTGGTGTCCATAACATAATCCCACTGAGACTGTTTCATCTTGTGAATCGGAACGCTGCTGTCAACGCCTGCGTTGTTAACAAGGAAGTCAAGTCTTCCCCACGTCTCCTCGATCTCTGCGTAAAGTTCCTGAGCAGCCTTGTAATCGGTAAGCGTAATTGCTTTGTGCTTAAACTCATAATCTGGGTTAATAGACTTTAATTCTTCAAGCTGAGTGGAAACATCCTCGCCCTCTTTGCCTAAGAAATAAACCTTTGCGCCTGCTGCGAGAAACATTTTTACTGTAGCATATCCAATTCCTGAAGTGCCTCCTGTAACTAATGCAACTTTTCCGTTAAATTCGTTTTCAAACATGGTTGAATCTCCTTTCGTGTAGATGTTTTTTAAAGAGTCTTTTTGGTTTCCGAAACATTCCCGTTGCTTCGAAAGTTCATCACCGATACGTTAACTCAATGAATGGTAATATTTTAACATTTTTTTTGTGCGTTTGGTAAATGGATAGCTGTTTTTTTATACAAAACATAGGGACAAAAAGTGAGAATCTATAGTCAAAATGACGGACAAATAGAATTTTACTGAGAAAAACAGAAAAAAATATAAAAAAGAAGACTTTTGTTAAAAATATATCTTTAACAGAAGTCTTCTGAAAAGGCCATGAATATCCAAATATTATTTTGATATCTTTTCATTTGGAGTAAAATATT
Organism: uncultured Dorea sp.; assembly: GCA_910588745.1. Classification (GTDB taxonomy): domain Bacteria; phylum Bacillota; class Clostridia; order Lachnospirales; family Lachnospiraceae; genus Claveliimonas. Next base: position 20,259 of record CAJURK010000029.1, read on the forward strand.
CTTTTGCCATTTGATCGGTGATAATCCCTACAAAGTTCATCATGTAACAAAAACAAAGCTGGATACTGTCGCTTGACTTATTTTTTGCTTCGTTTAATAATCCGTTCATAGAATCGTTTGCGATCTGTGCCGGCAGGCCCTTAAGGTGAACAACCGGAGGCTGGGACGGAACAGCAAAACGTTCATATTTTAAATAAGGATTTGCAATCATATACATATACGTGCCGCTGTTCATACGCGCTTCTGCAACTTCTAGTTCTCCGCGTCTAGAGGGGAGGAGGCGGTAGCGGTGAAAAGGACCCAAATTGATTAGGGTATTGGGTCTTAGTTTGTATTCCAGACCGTTTACACTTAGCCTTCCCGAACCGGAGCGGACCAGAAAAAAGGTTTGGTCCCGGTTGTTGGTATAGGACATGGGGGTCTTAATATGGCGCAGATGCGCATGAACGTTTTCCGGCAGGACATTATTGGCAAAATAATCATGGGCGCCGGAAAAAACAGTGCGGTTCTGTAGAGTTGTTCGTTTTGTGTCTGTGTTTTCTGCTTTAGCAGAACGCTGTTTTGGCATGGTCATTATCTGCTTTCTCCATAACTTTTAACGATGGGTTTCTTTTGCCTGCTGTTCCGCCAGGCGGCGCTGTTTTCTGAACTCGCCCGGGGAGAGGCCGTTGATGCTGAAAAATACTCGGGCCATGGTACGATCCGAGCCAAAACCGGATTCAATGGCAATATCCATAATAGGGAGATTTGTCGTTGTAAGGAGAGATTCCGCATAACGAACACGGAACAGCGACAAAATCTCCTTGTAGCTGGAATCCAGTCTGGATTTGAACTGGATACGCAGAATATTTTTTGATGTGTACAAATCTCTCGTAATTATCTTAGAATCAATCTGCTCAGACATGTTTTCATACAGATAGCTTACGGCGGAAATCAATGTCTCGCTCATGATCGTTCCGCGGTAAATCCGTCCTTCTTTTCCGTTGCTGAGCATCTGATTCAGATAAGTCTGAGGGGTCATGCCCGTCATAGTCTTAAAACGGCGAAAGAATGTAATCTCTTCGTTAAAGCCGGATATCGACGATATATAGTCAAATGAAAGGCTGTCGTAGAGAAAGTACGCCATGGCATGCGCTAAGCGCAGCCGATTAAGATATTGGCTAAAATTTAGACCGGTAGCAACGAGCAGGGCGTGGTTTAGAGAAGCCTCGCTTGTATCCGGGCAGACGGCCGCCACTACGTCTGAAATCGTTAAGGGCGCCGTACTGTGGGCGGCAATATAAAGACTTGCCTTGCGGCTTAGAGGAAAGGAATCGAATTGATACGTATCCTTTATGCCTTTGGCGAATCGGTTATAAAGAAGTTCAATCTGCCGCAGAAAGGAACTGCGTATCACAGTTGAACCGTAAGTGTTTGTTTTACTTAACTTATGAAATTGTTCAAACAGATGCAGAATCTGTTCGACTTCCGCGCCGTCGGGGCCGATGACGGGAATGTTATTGACTACTTCCAGCTCCGTAGTTGGAGATATTTTGTTAAATGCGTAGTAGTTCAGGAGCTGATAATCGTAAGCGCAGACCCACAGGTGAAGCTGATTGCCAAAATCGGGACAGATCGTCAGTACCTGCGAACATTGAATCCATGATACGCAGCCCGGCTGAACTGAAAATTCTTCTCCATTAATAATAAAATTGCCATGTCCTTTTTTGACGAGAATAAAATAGCTGTCGAATTCCATGACAGGGAACATCTCGCTGCTGACAGTGTGCTTCTGAAGCTTAAGATATTTGTCGGGACCACAAAAAAAGCCATTTCTTGGAAGCTCGCACAAAGGACGGATTTTTCTCTTCAAAATAATAATACTCCTTTAATTCAAGCGTAATAATGTCGAAATCCGGCACTTCGGCATATTTGTAAATATATAGATAAAGAGTATCATATTATAAGAATGAAATCAATGAGATGTGAATTTTTTTAATAAAAACCGCAGATACCAAGGAAGTATCTGCGGCGTATAATTACGGCAATGGTTCCCATTCCTCCGGCTCCCATCCTTTTGGCGGAAGCGGGTTGCGGTACTGTCCGTTCGACTGATACTGATACATTCGCATCGTTTTTATGTGCCATATGCCTTCTGCGTCTTTTATAAAATCATCGCAGTAAATCACGCGTGTTTCAACATTATAGCTGTCTTCTATGTATACATGATGGTCTTCGTACTGAAAAACACCGCGCGCGTGATGACTGTCGATGATCCATACAAGAGGCTGGTGTCCCATATGGGATGTAACCATTGGAAGATTGCTCCATTTGGCATGTTTTGCCTGGGTCAGGGGGTCTTTTGCAGCTAACTGTCCGTTGTGATAACAGCGGAAATCTTCTGCAAAGAGTTCTAGGGCGTATTCTTCCTTTTTCATATCCATCAGCCACCAGTAATAGTACTTGGTTTCTATAATTTTTTGAAATTCACAGAGAAGTTCTGGCGTATACTGTTGTTTATGTGCGTTTAAAACAACCTCCAGAATTCGTTCCCGTTCCTTTTTTTTCAGAGGTCTTGCTACGGCTGCCATATGCTGCGCCTCCATTCTTTGTTCTATAATTTGTATGCAGTTTCAAAACCTTCCCACATTGCGAAGCTGGCCTGACGAGCCCGCACGGAGTCGCCGACTGCATATACCTCGGGGATAAAGTTCTTAAGTTCTTCGGAAAGCGGATCGTAATTTCTAGAACCGAGACCGAAGAGTACATAGTCAAAGCCCCGGAGCCATTCTTCGGTGCCGTCTTTGCGCTGTACCTTTACATCGTGATCCGTTACTTCCAGAATCTTTGTATTAACATTGATGTTCACGCCTTTGGCCTTGAGCTTGCGGATCAATGGCGCGCGGTTTGGCGCGCAGACATTGGTAAGAAGCTGAGGCAGCATCTCAATTAAGGTAACTTCTACGTCGCCGATGCTTGCGTCAAAGGATTTGTTATAGGAATTCGGACGGGAATTCTCAATCACAACCTCCGCTGTTTCGCAGGCAACGGCTCCGCCGCCAAGTACGCAGACGCGTCCCTTTGGAATGACGAATTTGCCGCGCAGGAAATCATGAGCCGTACGAACCGGGTAATCTTTGGTTCCCTTAATCGGCGGAACTAACGGCTTTGCGCCGGTAGCAACGATTACTGCTTCCGGAGCGAATTCTTTTACTGCCTCTACGGTTCCTTCTTTGCCGAATTCAAAGATAACGCCGGCTTTCTTTGCGCGGTAGTTCAAATGTACCATCCATTTTGTCATTTCCTGTTTGCCGGGCGCGACAACAGCCAGATTCAACTGTCCGCCGATTTTCTTGGAAGCTTCCCATATGGTAACCTGGTGGCCTCTTTCGGCAGCGGTAACAGCAGCCATCATTCCGGCGGGACCTGCGCCGACTACCAATACCTTCTTGGATTTCTCGGCGGGAACCTCCGGGAAGTCATATTCTCTTCCCACTCTTGGGTTGATGTGGCATCTGCACTGCGGGATTGCTTCGGAACGGCTGATACAGCTTCCGCCGCAGCTTGCGCAAGGAGTAATATCGTCAAAACGGTTCTCCAGAGCCTTGTTGCACAGATCAGGGTCTGCGAGGAGCGGACGTCCCAGCGCAATTCCGTCTACCAAGCCGCGCTCTACGATATCTGCGCCGTAACGGATATCGTTGATTTTACCGACTACAAAGACGGGTATATTTACTACTTTCTTAATCTCGGATGCTTCGTATACATTTACGCCGATGCTCTTATTCTGGCTTGGGATAATGTGTTCTAATCCCTCGTACTGTGTGCCGCCGGAAATTTCCAGCATATCGATGCCGGCAGCCTCGAATTTTGGAGCCAGATACTTAATGTCTTCCAGAGAGTTCCCGCCCACCATACGTTCGTCGCCGGAAATACGTAAAATTAATGGGAAATCAGGGCTTACGCATCTTCTGACTTCCTCGATCATTTCCAGAACAAATCTTGCGCGGTTGTCCAATCCTCCGCCGTATTCGTCCATTCTCTTATTGCGGAGCGGTGAAAGGAAAGAACCCGGAAGCATGTAAGCGTGCGCGCAGTGAAGAGAAACGGCGCCGCAGCCGGCTTCCTCCGCCCTGCGTGCGGCCTGGCCGAACTGTTTGATAATCTTCTGGATCTCTTTTACAGAAATCTGACGGCTTACATGGCAGTTAGCGTTTACATTAACGGATGGTCCTAACGGAGCAACCTTGCGGTATCCGCAAACAGATTCCGGTCCCGGATGGATAATCTGAGGAACCAGTACGCTTCCGGCTTCCCTGACGCGGTCTGCAAATTCTTTAAATTGAGGAACCATGCTGTCTTTATCTAATGCTGTTGTATTGCCAAGGTAAGGATACTTGCGGTCAACGGTAACGGCGTCGATTACAACGTATCCGGTGCCGCCTTCGGCGCGGCGGACAAATACGTCTGCCAGCCTCTTTGGAACGGTTCCGTCAGCCGCTTCATAATCCATGCTCATTGGAGCCATTGCTACACGATTCTTCAGCGTGGTCTTTCCTAATTTGAGAGGACTGAAGAGTTTTGAGTTTTTCATATCTGTTATCATATATTTTCCTCCTGAACTATTATTGATATCAATTATAAACGAATAAAAGGGATGGTACTTCACATTTTTTTGTCAAATAATCTACATTTTCAAAAGAAATCGTGAGAAAATCCTACGGGAAAGATGGACAATTTGTTGAATTTTACTACGAAAAACAGAAGAATTGGAGTAGAAATTGGAGAAAAGTGACATTAAAATTTGATTTTTTGTACATGGTTTGTGCATTATAATTCGCTTTTTGTTCCTACATGGAAAAGGGGTTGGTGTTAAAATTTAGACAAGTCTTAAGGACATATTATTTGAGAAAAATAATAAGGTTCGTCACTATGAAACTATAAACCGATACGTTCCCGCATGTTCGTCAGATAATTCCCGTATCTGTCAGAATGTATTGCGGGACAATGACTCCACAAATAAAATTAAAGAGAGGATGATTTGGCAAATGAGTTACGATGCATTGTTTTCACCTATTAAATTGAGAGGTCTTGAGTTAAAGAACCGTGTTGTTTTGCCAGGTATGGCTACAAAGATGTCTAAGGAGAGACATAATGTTGCCGAGGATCTTCCGGGATATCATGGAGCCATCGCAGCAGGCGGATGCGGACTGAACATTGTAGAAATTGCTTCTATTTGTCCGGAATGCCATGCGACGATTTATCTTGGCCTTTATAATGAGCATCACAGAGACCAGTTGAAGAAGATTACAAAAGCGATTCATGATAACGGAGGAAAGGCGGCTGTACAGATTTGGCATGGCGGTTTTGTTCCGGAAGAATTTTTCGATAAGACCAACGTAGTAGAGACGCCGGATACGATTACCGTTGAGCGTATTCATGAGATTATCAAGCAGTTTGGTATCTCCGCAAAATATGCGGTAGAAGCAGGATTTGACGCGCTGGAGTTCCATGGAGCGCATACATACCTTCCTCATGAATTTATGAATGAGTCACTGAATAACCGTACAGACGAGTATGGTAATCAGAGCCTGGAGAACCGGTGCCGTTTCAGTCTGGAAGTTATCCGCGAGATGCGTGCGAACATGCCGGAAGATATGCCGCTGATTATGCGTCTGGATGCGATTGACGAGATGATGCCGAAAAACACTACCGTTGAGGAAACCATTCAGTTTATCAACTGGGCGGAAGAGGCCGGTGTAGACGCAGTGAACCTTTCCAGAGGAAACGCGCGCAGCCTTGCAACTGTTTATGAGGTTCCGCCGTACAATCTGGAGCCTGGCTTCAACATGGAGAATATTGCGGCTGTTAAAAAGGGCGTGAATATTCCTGTTATCGGTGTTGGCCGTGTGAATATACCTTCACTGGCGGACGAATTGATCCGCGACGGCAAGATTGATATGATTGCGGTAGGAAGAGGTCAGTTGGCTGACAATCTGTGGTGTACCAAAGCAAAAGAAGGACGCGACGCTGAGATCCGCCGTTGTATCGGATGTTCCGAAGGATGTTATGATAAAGTTATCGATCCGAAGGCTACCCATATTACCTGTACAAGGAATCCCGGACTCTGTCTGGAGTTTGAAGGAATGCCGAAGGCTGAGACTCCAAAGAACGTAATGGTTATCGGCGGCGGTATGGGCGGTATGGTTGTTGCTCAGGTTCTGAAGCAGCGCGGACACAATCCGACCATTTATGAAGCAACCGAGAGTTTGGGCGGAAGATTTATCTTAGCCGGTAAGGCTCCGAGAAAGCAGGAGTTTACGAACGCCGCCCTCTGGGAAGCTGAAAACTGCAAGAGACAGGGAATCGAGATTAAGACCGGCACGGCGGTAACACCGGAACTGATCGCAGAAGTGAAGCCGGATCACGTAATCATCGCTACAGGATCTGAGTATGTGAAGCCGGAGATTCCGGGAATTGACGGCGCGGACGTTGTTAGCGCGGAAGATGTTTTAACCGGAAAAGCAGAGGCAAAAGGCGAAGTTCTGATCCTCGGCGGCGGTATGATCGGCTGCGAGACCGCGCAGTATCTGATCGACAAAGGTGTGAAGGATGTCCGCGTTATGGATAAGAAGCGCGTAGGCAACAAGATGGGCATGCTGCGTACCATGTTTATGGATATTGAGTATCCGGGCAAGACCATCCAGAAGAGTATCCGAAGCAACGTTACCGGCATCGGAGATCATGAAATTACATATAAGTTTACAGATAAATCCAGAAAGACCAGCGAGAAGACTCGTCATTTTGATACGCTTGTTATTGCAATCGGCACAACTTCACGTCCTACAGAAGCTCTTACTGCAAAATGTGAGGAACTGGGAATCGCTTATGACGTAATCGGCGATGCAAAGAAAGTTGGTATGGCTATTGACGCAACGGGCGATGCTTATGCAGTTGGAAGAACCGTATAATATTGCAGAAAGGAAAGGAATGTTATGACAGTTGAAGAACGTCTTGAAGCGTTAGAAAAGGAATTACAGCAGTTGAAAGATGTCCAGGCAATCAAGGAATTGAAGAGCAGATATCTTTATGCGATGGATACGAAGGATTGGGAGGCATTTGCAGCTACGATGGCGCCGGATATTGAGACATCCTACTCGGATGGGAAACTCAAATTCCATGGACCAAAAGAAGTTACGGATTATATTTCCAGCACAATGCCGAAGACAGAGATTACGCTGCACCAGGGACACAATCCGCAGATTTGGTTTGAGAGCGATACGGTTGCTTACGGCAAATGGTATTTAAGGGATGAGCTGATCTTTGACAAGGGCGATCCGTATGAGGGCTTAGGAATCAACGGTACTGCCATCTACACGGATAAGTATGTGAAGGTTGACGGACAGTGGCTGATTCAGGATACCGGATATATCCGCGTATACGAGGAGTCTTTCCAGCGTGATGCAAGCCACCGTGTACGCATTAATATGTTCCGCCCGGCTACAAAGAAGAAGAAAATCATCAAGAGAAAAACTGTGAAAGAAGAATCATAGAAACAGTAAAATGTGCCGCTGTGCCAGTTTGGTATGGCGGCATATTTAGGGTATGAGGCCAGCGCGGCCTTCCCGGAGACTGTAAGCGGCGCCCTTCCTTATCCAAAGCAGGGCAACGCTGCAGCGAACTAACTGCTAACTTCGGCTAAGCTGCGAGGGAAAACCTTCACAGCTAAGTCTCGGTAAGCAGTGGATTTCGCTTCCGCTAAAAGCGCCCCTTGATGCTTCGGATAAGGAAGGGCGCCGCTTACAGTCTCCGGGAAGGCTGCGCTGGATGGTGTGCAGGAGAAAAACAGATGAGAGCGTTTGGATAAGTTTGTAGGGGGAAGACGGATGTTTCGGAAGTATCGCAGGAAATTATATTATAAAATTCGCTTTAAGAGCTGGTATCGGAAGGCGTATTATTATCACCGCAAACGGGACGAGATGGATGAGATTATCGAGAAATATAAAGGGCCGGAGGTTTTTGAAGACCGGGGGTATCTGCGGTCTTTGAAACGGGATATGATTCGGAGCCTGTTTCGATATGGGTCTTATTACAGCGAGTATTTTCTTTTTGGTTACGAGGGAGAAGATTCGGAATATCGGAATTCCTTTATTACAGAAGGGATCCGGTTAAGTTTTTATCCGCGGATGAACCAGAGGAAGAATACGGATCTTTTGGAAAATAAATACAGGACTTATAAGAAATTTCAGGATATGTTTAAACGCGAAGTGATCCGGGTTCAGAAGAATGAGGAGCCGACAGAGGAGCATTTAAAGAATTTGGAAGAATTTGCAGCCCGCCATGGGAATTACGTGGTGAAGCCCGTGTACGCGGCTTTTGGGACTGCTGTGAGAATTGAAAATATCGCCATGTATGATTCGGTAACAGACGCGCATGCATGTTACCGGAAAAACGGCGTTGTAATAGAAGAATTGATTGAACAGGGAGAAGCGATGGCTCGTATCCATGCAGGATCGGTGAATACCTTGCGGATCCCGACGGCTATTATTAAGAATGAGGAAGGCGAACCGGAGATCAGGCTGTTTCATCCCTCCCTGCGGATGGGAAGAGATGGAAGTTTTGTGGATAATTTTAGCGCAGGTGGAATCAGCGCCCTTATTGACCCGGAAAGCGGTATGATTTATACTAATGGTGCAGACAAAAAGGGACATCAATTTCTATGCCATCCGGACAGCGGCGTTCAGTTCCGGGGATTTCAGATTCCGGAGTGGGAGGCGGCTGTGGCAATGGTAAAGGAAGCGGCTTTTATGATTCCGGACAACCATTACTGCGGCTGGGATTTGGCGTACAGCAAGAACCGGGGCTGGTGTATGGTGGAAGCAAACTGTACGGCTCAGATGGGCGCTATGCAGATGGTTGAAAAGAAGGGACGCAAGCACGAGCTGGAAGCCCTTATCGCACAGATGTGAAGAACATACCGGGAACCGCCTGTCCATTTTTGAAAAAGTTCATAAGATAAGAGGGATGTATGATGGGGCAGATCAGCGAGATGAAGAGAATCCTTACCTCAAGGAAATACATACGGGAATTTGCAGAGGATTACGCGGAAAGGTACGGGAAAAACGCGAAGGATGTGGAAGGAGATATTATTCAGGCGAAGAAACTCAATCATATCTCTTTTGGAGAGTATGAGTGGACCGGGCATTATGAACGGAATCCGGAGCAGAAAAAGACGGTGTCCACACTTTGGACCCGTATGGAGTTCCGGAAAAAGTTTACGGACAGACGCTATATCGGTATGCTGATGAATAAGTACATATTTTCAAAAGTATTCGCGGAATTTTACAGACGCCGGTGCGTAGAGGCTTCCGAGGTAAACGCCGATTTGCTGAGAAGATTGGGCGAAGCCGCGGGCCAGGTGGTTTATAAGCCCAATTGTAAAGGGATGGGAGAGGGCATACGGATTCTTCCGGTAGGAACAAAAGAGGAGGCGGAGGAGTCGCTTGCATGCATCCGCGGTGTGGGAAACGGAATTGTGGAGGAGTATATCTGCCAGGACGCGGCGCTTAGCAGGCTGAATCCAAAGGCGGTAAACGTGATCCGTTTCTATTCGGTGTGTTCTCCGGAAGGGAGCTTTCTGTTTGCTCCCATACTTACGGTGGCGCATAAGAACGACATTTCAAACGGCTGCCAGGACGCGCTGACTTCACTGGTGGATATCCGGACGGGAAAGGTGCTTACGGATGCCGTGGATCAGAATGAAATGGTGGATTACCAGACGCATCCGGTTACGGGGGCGGCATTTCGGGGCGTACAGCTTCATTATTGGGAAGAGACAATCGCGATGCTGCGCAGGGCGGTTCCCCTGGCCAGCAAGATATCCAACATTGGCTGGGATGTAACGATGACGGAGGAAGGCCCGGTACTGATTGAAGCGAATACGATTCCTGGATTTACCACGGCGCAGTATTCCGGCTATGGCTGGGTTACGGAAGGATACGGCTACCAGCCGCTGTTTGACGCGGTGCATGGGATTGGATTTCAAGACGACGGACGCTATGAGAAGGTAGTCTTGAGGTTGTCCTGAGTTACAAAAAAGACAGAGAATCGATAGATAGGAAATACGGGATGTCAGATGAGATAAAGGTTTATTATACGAAACTCCGCAATATGGGAGATCAGTTGAATGAGCTGATCCTTGAGAAGTGTTTTGGCTATCAGGCGGTGCGCACATCGTTCTTGGACGGAGAGCTGTGCGCGATTGGAAGCTGCCTGGGAATGTATACGCCCCATGGGACTGTTCCTATGCGTATCCGGCAGAGAGTGAATGGGATACGAAAGTCCCATGTGTGGATCTGGGGAACCGGGTTTATCAATTATTCTGAGCCGGAAGGACAATTTTTTAAAAAGCATATGGAATTCTGCGCGGTGCGCGGAGAACTGACAAGAAAAAGAGTCGAGCAGATAATGGGAAAGAAGCTGGATATTCCGACTGGAGACCCAGGACTTCTGGCTTCGGAGGTGTTGGAAAAAGAGCAGGAGAAGCGCTATGAAGTGGGGATTATTCCGCATCTTTGCGACCTGCGCGATCCGAAGATAGAAGAACTGATAGAAAAGTACAGCCGGGAAACAGGCGGCAGTACAAGTCCCGTTAGGGAAGAGACAGGGGTGGAGCCGAAGGACGGCGCGGATACCGGGAGGTTAGAGAGCCGGCGGCCGGCGGGGAATCCGCGCGTTCGGTTGATTAGCGTTAAGGATGAACCGCTGGAAGTGATTCAGGAAATTGCAGAGTGCAGGTATATTCTTTCCAGCAGCCTTCACGGACTGATCGTGGCAGACAGCCTTGGGATACCGAATATGCACATTGTTTTCGGAGACCGGCTGCTGGGAGACGGCTATAAATTTGACGATTATTATTCGGCTTTCGGCGTGGAACATTGTCCCTGCGACCTGCGGACGAACGGCATGCCGGAGCTTGCGGAGATTGAGGGCGGATACCGAATCTGTCCCGAGACGGTTGCAGAGAAAAAGAAAGCTCTGCGGGAAGCGTTTCCGTTCCCGGCAGGGCAGAGAGGGCGGTTAACATGAAACCGAAGATGATTTCCGTAATCATTCCTACCTACAACAGGAAGGGGAAGCTTGCGAAGTGTATCGAAAGCGTTCTCGGCCAGAGTTACCGGGAGATAGAGGTGATTGTTGTGGACGACGCTTCTGCGGACGGCACGCAGGAGCTTTTTCAGGAGATATCCGACGGACGGCTGAAATATTACCGGTATGAAACGAACAGGGGCGCCTGTTATGCCAGAAATTACGGAGCGGAACGAGCGGAAGGAGAGTTTTTGGCATTCCAGGACAGCGATGACATTTGGCATGCGGAAAAGCTGGAGAAACAGTATAGGTATCTGTGTTCCGAGGGCGCGGATCTGTGTTTTTGCGGGATGAACCGTGTGTCGGAGACGGGAAGCCGATTCTACTATCCGGTACACCCGTTCCATCCCGCCCGTGGGTTGGAAGAATTTCTGGCCGAGAACAGAGCTGGTACGCAGACGATGCTGATGCGTCGGCGCGTGTGGGAGGAACTTCGCTTTGACGAAGGAATTCGGCGTTATCAGGATTGGGATTTCGGTATCCGGGCGGCGGAGGCGTTTACCCTCTGCTATCTGCCGGAGGCTTTGGTGGAATCAGAAGTGAGTGGGGACAGCATATCCGCCAGGGTGAAGTCGTACCCTCATCTGCTGCATCTGTATCGGAAGCATGAAGCCTTGTACCTTCGGTATCCGGACAGTATGGCCGTGATGAACCGCCGCTTAGGAAAACGGGTGCATCCGACAGATCCTGCGCTGGCGGCGGCTCATTTTAAGAAAAGTTTCGGACTAAGCCGCAGCTTTTTTGACTTTGGATACTGGGTAGCAGACAGTCTCCGGGCAAAGGCGACGAAGAAAAGAAAGTAAGAATGAGAAAATTAAGAGTAGGAGCGAAAGGAAAAACGAAAGATGACGGCATTTGTAATACTGCATTACCGAGCTGCGGATATGACAAGAACCTGTGTAAAGAGAATCCAGGCGCTGGAGGGGAATCATCATATTGTGATTGTGGACAATGCTTCACCCAACGGAACAGGGGAGCTGTTGGCAGAAGAGTACGCCGGGGAAGATAACATTACCGTACTGCTGAATCAGGAAAACGCTGGATTTGCCAGAGGAAATAACTGGGGGATCCGATGGGCCTACGAGCATCTTCCGGTGGAATTTGTAGTAGTGCTTAACAATGATGTAGAGATTTTGCAGAAAGAGTTTGCGGTTAGGATCGGCGAAATCTATGAAGAGAACCCATTTGACGTGTTGGGGCCGGATATCGTGTCGGTATTTTCAGGAATCCACCAGAGTCCTAAGAGCCTTCACGGCTGTTCGCTGGAATCCGTGCGGAGGAAGCGGGACAACGTAAAACGCAGCAGCCATCCGATTCTGCTGCTTTTGAGCAGCGGTGAGAAAAACAGTCCCGCGATCTGGAAGCGTAAGCAGCGGCGGGAGCGGGCGAAACAGCGGATTGATTCGTCGGTTTCGGCAGAGGGCGTGGTTCTGCACGGCTCCTGCGTGATTTTTGCAAAGCGGTATTTGGAAAAACATCCCGAACCGTTTTACCCGAAAACATATATGTATTATGAGATGGAGATTTTAGAGTGGATGTGCAGGCAGGAGGGCAGCGTGATCCGCTATGACTCGTCTATCAATGTGCTGCATTACCAGTATGTGGCTTCCAAACAGGAATTTAAATCCATTGTCAGACGGTCGAAATTTGTGATAGAATGTCTGTTAGAGTCGCTGACTGCGGCGGAAGAACTGATTCTTGAAACAGTCGGGGAGGAACAGGCGTGAAGAAAAAGAGAATCGGCAAAGCTTCAAGAATCTGTTATGTAATCCTTTCTTATCTTTCGCCCCGCCTGAATACGATCCTTCTTTTTCTAAAAAAATTTGGACGGCTTCCGGAACTGAAAAATCCGGTTACGCTGAATGAGAAGCTATTAAAATTAAAGCTGGAAGATTATGGAACCAACGAACTGGTCAGGCAGTGCGCGGATAAATACCGGGTGCGGGATTATGTAAAAAACTGCGGCCTGGAGAATTGCTTAAACAAGCTTTGGGCAGCGTATGACCGCCCGGAAGACATTGACTGGGAGAGTTTGCCTGAGAGTTTCGCCATGAAATGGAATTTTGGCTGCGGTTATAATGTGATCTGCCGGAACAAAGAGGAACTGGATATCAGAGAGGCAGAACAGAAGCTGAGAAAATGGGGGCGGGAGCCTTTCTGGGCTTATTTTTCTGAGTTACAGTACAGAGGCGTTCCCAAGAAAATCATCGTGGAAGAATACATAGGCGGCAAAGAAGGGACTCCCCCGGAGGACTACAAATTTTACTGTTTTCACGGCAGCGCGTACTGCGTCATGCTGTGCGTGGGACGTGAGGAAGGGTGGCCGAAGTTTTACTTTTTTGATAGAGAGTTTCGGCTGATGCGTATTAACCGGGATTCGGCGCAGGCGCCGGAAGGATTTTCACTTCCGAAGCCGGAAGGGATTGAGGAGGCGTTCGGGATAGCCGATAGGCTGAGCCGGGGCTTTCCTTTTGTACGTGTGGATTTATACCTGACGGAGCGGGGAGCGCGCTTTGGGGAAATGACCTTTACGCCGGCGGCGGCGTTGGATAATAAACGTCTTCCGGAGACGGATCTGCTTTTCGGAAGTTTGATGTAGGAGTTTGAGAATATGAAAATTGCAGTTTTAGGAGCCGGCAACAGCGGATGCGCGCTGGCGGCGGATTATGCGGGGCGCGGCCATGAGGTGACGCTGATTAAGACGTCCCATTCCCTGCACGACGAGAATTTCCGTTATCTGACCGATCATAACGGAGAGATGACAATACATGAATTTGGCAGAAAGAGCGTCTGCAGGATTAGCCGTATGACCCGGGAGATCAGCGCGGTTAAGGGGCGGCAGGTCGTACTCCTATGTACCCAGACGGGATTCCATAAAGAGGCGCTGGAAAGGGCGGTTCCTTATCTGGAAGCCGGACAGATCCTTCTGATCAATCCAGGGTACCTTTCCACGGCGTACGCTTTGGGGCTGGGATTGAAAAAGGGCGTTGTGGTAGCCGAAGCAGAGAGTAATTTTATTGACGGACGGATATCGGAGCCAGGACACTTTAAAGTGGGTTTCAGGAATGTGCGCAATCCCATCGGCGTCTATCCGGCGGGAGAGACAGAGCGGGCGGCCGGGATACTTGACAGGCTGGGGACGCCGTTTGCTTATCTGGGAAGCGTTGCGGAGGCGGCGCTGCACAATCCCAATATGATTGTACATACGGTAGGGGCGATTATGAGTATTCCCCGGATTGAAGCTACAAAAGGGGAGTACTGTATGTATCACGAGGTATTTACGCCTTCCGTATGGGCGCTTTTGGAAGCGTTGGACGAGGAGAAAATGAACGTCTTAGAGGCCCTTGGATTTGAGCGGCTTGCTTATGCGGACGCATGTAAATTCCGGAATAGCCTGGATGAGAAGCGGGATGCGAAGGAAGTATTTTTTGACTATGCGTCCATGCCGGAGAGAGCTAAGGGGCCTCAGAGCGTGAATTCCAGATATATTACGGAGGATGTGCCGCAAGGACTGGTTCTTTTGGAATCATTAGGAAAGGTTTTGGATATTCCGGTTCCGGTATGCACGTCGCTGATTGAGCTGGCGTCGGCGGCTCTTGGAAGGGACTTTAGAAAGGAAGGCCGTACTCTTGAGCGGCTGGGAGAAGAAAACATACGGACCATACTGGATGATACAAAAAACAGGGGGAAATGATGTCAAGGTGGAGCGCCGGAAAAAGAATCTGCCAGATGGCAAAGGAACTAAAAAAGCAGCGGGGCGGATCGGCCTGCGTATATGCGCTGGATGCGATGCACTGCAGTTATAGGCATCAGGCTTCGCCGGAGAATTACTTTGTCCTTCGCTTCTTTGAGCTTACTGACGGGGAGCGGGAGGCGTACCTTACCTCCGGGCGGTCGGCGGCGGCAGACCGGAAGCTGAACCGGTTTATGACCGGGGAAGACCATCGGATCATGTCCCATAAGCGATTGTGTTACCAGCGCTTTGCAGGGCTTGTACGCAGGGAAAACATCTATGTTCCGGAAGTTTCTTTTCCGGAATTTTCGGTATTTCTCGATCGCCATGCCGAAGTTATTTTAAAACCTGACCGGGGGATTATGGGGCAGGGAATTGAAAAACTGTGCGCGCGGGATGCAGAAGACAGAGAGGCTCTCTTTGAAAGATGCCGAAAGGCCGGGTTTTTGGCCGAGCAGCTCATTACGCAGCACGGCAGGCTGAATGAGATCAGCGCCTGCGTTAATTCGGTGCGGATTAACGCCGCAAGAGACGGGAAGGGTACGCTCTGCTTCATCGGAGCATGTTTGAAATGCGGAGCCTCGGGAGCAGCGGCGGATAATTTTCATTCAGGGGGAGTCGCCTATCCTCTTGACATGAGAACCGGCGCCGTCACAGGGCCTGGCCGGAACAATACGGAGATCAAAGATTATGAGTACCATCCTGGCTCGTCTGTACGTATGCCGGGATTTACGGTGCCACATTGGGAGGCAGTCAGAGAATGCGCCGTTCAGGCGATGGAACGCATGCCGCGGATCGGGTATGCGGGCTGGGATATTGCGGTGACGCCGGAGGGGGCGGAGCTTATCGAGGGCAATTGCCGCTGGCCGGGAGGCAATATCATCCAGCTTGACGGAATTGGGAAATATCCGCTGATCAAGGAATGTTTAGAAGGAGTAACTTAAGAGAAAATGAGCGTATTAACTGAGAATTATCTTGTGAAGAACATCAGGGCCTATCCGGCGCTGAGGAAGAAATTTATGACTTACATCCAAGGAGTGAAGGAACTTCCGGAAGGGTTTAGCAGGGGAAAACTGTTCCATGATTATTTGAAAGTCCGCAGACAGAATCCGGAGAAGAGAGTGTCCCAGTCAGAGTATATGATTTTTGGATTTTACGGTTTAAGCGCCAAAGAACAGAAACAGTATCTTACCGATGTTGAGGCGACGCGTCTGATGCGGCCCTATAATAGCGATTCAGAGCCATTTCTGAAAAGCAAAGCTACCTTTCTGCAGAATTTCACACGTTTTATTCACAGAGGCTGGCTCTATGTGCCGGAAGCAAGTTATGACGAGTTCCGCGCATTTTTGCACAAATACCGAACGATTGCGTTAAAACCTCAGTATTCCAGTTGGGGGATTGGCTTCCACCGCCTGACGGAGGAAGAATTTGCCGAAAAAGAGCAGCCGGAAGCGTACTTTGAGCATCTGTGCGAAGGGAAATACTTAGCGGAAGAATTTGTGGAATCCTGTGAGGAACTGGCGGCTTTTCACCCTTCGTCGCTGAATACGCTACGAGTGATTACATTCCGGTGCGGGGAACGGTTCGAGGTATTTGGCGGTGGACTGCGCGTGGGAAATAACGGGCTGCATGTGGATAATGCCCACGGGGGCGGGATTTTCTGCGAGGTGGATCCGGTAAACGGAAAGATTATTACCGACGGCTTAGACGAATATTCCAATAGCTATACGGTTCATCCAATGACCGGAGTTCGGTTTAGAGGAACCCAGATTCCGTATTGGGAGGAAATTGTAGATCTGTGCAGGGAAGCGTCCAAGGAGCTGCCTTGTCTGAGAGTGGTGGGTTGGGATGTGGCGATTCTGCCGGACGGAATCCTGGAATTGATTGAAGGAAACCACAATCCTGGAATGAATATCGTACAGGCTCCGGCAAAGCATGGGGTGCGTGAGAAGTTTGCGGCGATGCTATTGGATTATTATGGAGATCCGGAGCAGTATAGCCAGGCATAAAACGGGGTGACGCGGCGGTTCATGTCCGCCGTTTTATTTAGAAAGGAATTGAATATGAAAATTGCAGATTTATACGGCCGCAAGACAACGCTGTCTTTTGAAATATTTCCGCCGAAGAAAGACGCTGAATTGAAGAATATTGACGCAACGCTGGAGATTCTCTGCGAGATGAAGCCGGATTTTATCAGCGTTACCTTTGGGGCGGGCGGCAGCGCGAACTGTAACCGGACGATTGAAGTGGCAAAGAAGATTAAGCAGAAGTATCATGTAGAGCCTGTGGTACATCTGACCTGCTTAAGTTACAGCAGGGAAGAGATTGATGAATTTACCCGGATTTTAAAAAGCGAAGGAATTGACAATATCTTGGCTCTGCGGGGCGATAGGAACCCGGATATACCGGAGAAGGATGATTTTCGCCATGCGTCGGATTTGACGGCTTATCTGAAAAAGACAGGAGATTTTTGCGTTTTAGGCGCCTGCTACCCGGAATGTCATCCGGAATCAGAGAACCGGGTCGGCGAATTCAGACATTTGAAACAAAAAGTGGACGCGGGCGCGGAGGTATTGATTTCGCAGTTGTTTTTTGATAACCAGTACTTTTTCCGGTTGGAAGAGGACTGCCGGATTGCGGGGATTGACGTTCCGGTGATACCGGGAATCATGCCGGTAATCAACGGGGCGCAGATTAAGAGAATGATAACCATGTGCGGGGCGTCGTTTCCCGATCGGTTTGAGAAAATAATCCGCAAATATGAAAGCAGAAAGGAAGCGTTGTTTGATGCGGGAATGTCTTACGCATTAAGCCAGGTTATTGATCTGCTGGCCGGCGGTACGTCGGGGATTCATCTGTATACGATGAATAATCCTGCAGTGGCGGGAAGGATTTGCGAAGGAATTAAGAATATTATCTGATGGAAATATTCAGGAGTGTGTGAAAGGAACCCTGCGGTTTGCCATATAGGGGGGATTTTACAATCTAAAATATCACTGGCGCTTTTCGCGTACATACTATAACGGTACCCCGGCAGTTTGGCCGGGGTACCGTTATAGTATCGTTCTTTCACAGAATTGTGAACGTGTTTGGTCTTCTGAATATTCTAATGCTTGAGAGCCACCAATTTAAAGCTTCGGAGCCACTTGTAA
>CAJURK010000030.1 GCA_910588745.1 uncultured Dorea sp.
TATCATTAGAGATAGTGGTACGCTTATTTTTTCGCCCATTTGCATCTTTGAATATTGTGTCATCTGTCTATATAATGAAAGAAAAAGGACGGTGATATGAATGAGGGAAAAGAAAACCATTTGTTTGTAAATAAGTGACGATTCCTTTTCTGATTATTTCGTTGTTACCGTATAAGCCATCCATAATCCTGCCTGCAATCCACTACATAATCTGCATAAACAATATCATCCACGATTTGGAATATTATCATATACCGTTTTTCAAACAGTATAAACCGATAAGCGTTCCTAGGAATATATTCCCCTGTGAGCCACGGACATCTCTGCGGCATGATTTCCAGTGAATTTGCAGTTTTTTCAAACTCTGCAGTCAACCGTTCCGCAGCTTCGGGGCTGACCTGCGCCAAAAATGCAGCATGGGAAACAAGCATCTGCGTTGCACGCTCTGACACAATAACATGGTATCTATTCTGCTGTTCCATGACCTGCCGCCTCCCTAATTGCATTACGCATCATTGCAGCCACTTCATCGACGGAATAGCCTTTGCTGCCACGCATCCTGTCTTCCTCAACCGTTAAAAGTTCCTCACGGAGCTTAAGCATTTTTTCTCTGCGGTTATAAGTCCCAATATCCATAACCACCAAATCCCCCTCGCCGTTCTTGGTAAGGAAAACTGGCTCTGCGGTCTTTCTGCACTGCTCGGCAATCTCATTGTAATTCTGCCTGATTGCTGCTGACGGGCGAATATTCATAGCGACACCTCCTCAAATCAACAATAGTAATATTCTACCCATATTATATCCATTTCATGCAATAAAGTCAACAGGATACGAATTTTTACAAGTCCATCATTTCCCTTACCACACTGAGAGATGAGGCAACACTGAATCAATTATTAGTGGTTCTTTCCAAAGTTGGTTGATTTTAGCGCGTTAAAATGCAAAATATGGTCAAAGTTCGATAAAAGGATGTGAATGCCATATGGATGAATTCATAAAATCACTCAATCAGGATTACGAATTAGTATAATACCGCATTAAAGATAAAGAGGTTGTTTTTCATATACAATCCAGTAAAAAGGAACTGGCATGTCCATTTTGCGGCTCAAAAACCACGCATGTCCATTCAATATACCAGAGAGAGATTTAGGATCTGCCAATCCAGGATAAACAGGTCATTTTATTAGTGGATACACGAAAATTTTTCTGCTATAATCCTGGCTGTCAGCATAAAACGTTTGCAGAGAGACATCCCTTTGCTGCGCCAAAAGCAAAGAAGACAGACCGGTTGGTCAAGAACATTATCCATACTTCGACACAGTTAAGTTCATTGAATGCGTCAAGGCTTTTGAAAAGCTATCCCCAGATCCATACGCTCCTTTGTGAAAAAGGATATACAGGAAGTGTTGCGTCCCTTAGGATGTTCATGCAGAAAGAAAGATCCCGGATGCGGGAGCAGGATGAGCAGGGCAACCCCCAGTCTGAATTCATCCAGAGGAAATCCCTCTGCCAGCTGATTTATAAGAAACTGGAAGATGTCGCAACAATCACTGCTGGCCAGTATGGGCAGGCATTGGAAACGTATCCATTGCTAAGCACTCTTTATTCCCTGGTGAAAGAATTCCACACTGCAATATTTTCCCAAAAACCCGAGAAATTAGACGCATGGATAGAGTCTGCCAAGAAGCACGATATACCTGAACTACAGTCATTCGTGGTGGGGATATTGAAAGATTTAACAGCTATCAAAAATGGAATTATCTATTCTTATAACAATGGCTTAGCAGAGGGAAGTGTGAATAAAATCAAGGTAATAAAACGGATTATGTATGGCAGGAACAGCTTTGAGCTGTTAAAGGCCAAGGTACTGTTTCATGAACTTTTTCACTATGAATTCAACTAACTTTAGAAAGAACCTATCTACCGTTTACGTCCATTCTAAACATATATGCTTTCACGAAATAAGTCTCACAGTCTCATCAAATTAATGAGATTATGAGACTTATTATTATCACACGCCTTAAAAAGTCCTCTATATGCCGTTTTTTCGCAATCCAAATCAGAAAAGTCTCGTGTGTAGTCTCACCAGTCTCATTTCAACATGAAACTTATACTTTCCATTCACCCGCTTTTTTATCATAAGAAATTCCACATTTCTTCCGGATTTTTGCATAATCTCTAAACACAGTTGCCCTCGAAATGTCTAAAGCAGCCATAACTTCTTCAACAGTCAATTTATTATTTGCTTTTATCATTTCAAAAATCGTGGTCTCACGTTCTGTCAGTTCATTTTCTTCAGTATATTCATGGACTGCCGTTTCCGTAATCGGGATATTAATTCTAAACACATCATTCTCAATTAATTCCGGTTTTCTTCCCGGAGTATAAATAGGTGTGTATTTGTATAAATTCCTAACCCCGGAACCTATTGTATCAGCCAAACCTACAGCAACAAAGAATCTTGCCAAAATCGGATTTTTAGGATATGGTGTAAATTCCGTTTCCAAGATATTCCCCTGACGCCGTGGTCTACACCAGTTTTCCGTCCGAATCCAGTCTTTTTCAATAATGACCTTTGCCGGAAACGCACTGGAAAAATCTCTATGAACCAAAATATTACTTACAACCTCTCTTGAGATCAAATCTCTGACACTAGTTCTGACATTATCAACCAGATAGAATTTATCTGATGTGTGCTTTGCTATAAAATCCACTAAAATTTCATAGCTCTCAATCAGATTCGTTTTTACAATTAAACGATTGTCATACCGATCCATATTTTCTTTTCTGCATAGCGCATCTGTAACATATCCCGGTACACAAGATTGGATTACCTCATCTTTTCCAAACAGTAATATGGCTGCAAGATTGTAGCCCTGCTCTCCTGTAACAAAATCTGTTTCATACAGTCCTGCACTAACCAGAAGTTCCTTATCTGACCTTTTCAGCCATTCATGACGAGGATTCTTATTTGAAATTAATCTCCGAACTTTCTCCATTAAATCCGTTCTCAAATGTTTTTCCCGAACATAAGGAAACAGCTTACTTTCCGTATAGGTATTGCTCTTTCTGGCATATAGATTTTCCATTTCTGTAATGTCCATATCTCCTTCTTCATTTCTGTCATACACACGTCCAGAACATTTTTCTGCTGTCGATGTTGGCGGAACATAGGTATATAACAACAGCATACCATCATATTCAAATTCTTCTATAGACAAATACAGTGTAGGGGACATTTTATTGGGGTTGTTCAATTGATTTACAAAATTCTTTTTTAAATCCTTAACTGCATTTCGATTCACACCTATCGGAATTCCCCCCCATCTTTTATCCCCATGATAATATAGCCACCATATCGATTGGAGAATGCCGCCACAGTCTCGTATACGGAATCATGTATCTGATTTACACATTCTTTGTATTCTATGGTTATCTTTTCATCTTTTGAAAGCATTTCTTGCATTTTTTCATGTGTCATCACATCACCCCTTTGTACTATTGACTAATTACACACATTTTATAACCAAATAAGGTTTATATGGAAACGTATATGTTTTTTATTTTTCAATCGTTAGATTTTCTTGTTTTCCAAATGTGTCCATATACATTTTAATCACATCATCATCTGACATTCCCTTCAAAACTCGTTCATAAAAATCTGCAAAACCTGCAGCTTCATAATACTGCTCTAAATAATCTTTCATTTCTTCCACAAACACACTATGTCACCTATAATACTTTTCTAAGTCAATTCCCAGTTTTGTAGCAATACGAATAAGTTCTTTCCCTCACCTTTCTCAATCACTGATATTTCAAACATTGCTACCGGAAATCCCTCAAACGTTGCCGTTCCATAAGAATCTTTCAAATCACTTCTCAATTTTTTATAATTAATTTCCATAATACTAATCCCATACTTTTATAATCTTTTGAATTCTATATAATTTCATCTAAATCAAGAATTTTTGCTTGTGTTTTCATAGCAATACGTCCTTTTGCAGCGAAATGACTTTTCCTACTGATAGCATCTGCTATATCTTTAATTTTCTGTTCATTTCCATTTATAAAAAGATTCAAGTATTGAGTGGCTCTTGAACAAGCAACATAAAACATCCGCTTTCTTTCTTCATCTGTAAAACTTTTTTCATCAATGTCCACAATAATTACAACACGACTTTCAAGGCCCTTAAATTTACTTGCAGTAGTAAACAAGATTGAAGAATTTGTTTTTTCACGGGTGATCGGGATGCCAGCTATTTTATTAATCTTCCCAAGAATAGAATCTTCCTCTGATTTCAATGACAGAATAACAATATCTGAATATTCATATCCGTAATGTTCGCCAGTCAACATTCTAATAAGTTTTGCAAGTCGTGTTATGGGCTCCCCTTTTACAAAACTAATGGATGTC
This sequence comes from uncultured Dorea sp., assembly GCA_910588745.1. Taxonomy (GTDB): domain Bacteria; phylum Bacillota; class Clostridia; order Lachnospirales; family Lachnospiraceae; genus Claveliimonas. The sequence goes on from CAJURK010000030.1 coordinate 4,415, forward strand.
TGGTCACCATTAATCATCATTATTTTTTTATTCAATGAAATATCAATGACATTGTAGGAAGTAAGCGCAATTTCATATGTATTACGACAATTCTTAGTTAAAAGCAACTTACATTCAGCGTTTTCAATCCACGCAGGAACTTTTTGTGTTGTCAGAAGTTGATTTTTGTCGTAAAAAACAAAGAAATGACCATCAACTAGATCGATGTATTCCTTAAAATAGACAATTTCTTCTGCCATAAAATCCTGCCCCTCATCGATTATCACATCATCAAACTCCAAAAAATCCCAATCAATCTTTAGAAGTTCTGCTGTTCTTTTTTCTTTTGACGAGGTATCTGCGCCCGGACGATATTTTGCAATAAATGTATGAATGTTGTAGTATGATACGTTATCATAAGGATACATATGTTGCAAATAGGTAAATAATAATCTATTAAAACAGAGAAACCCTACTTTTCTCCCGTCGGCTCCAAAACGTCGTGCAGCCTCCTTAGCAATCAAAGTTTTTCCTGTCCCGGCTACCCCCTGAATTGTTGCATTTTTTTGTTCTGAAATATAATCCAAAAGACCAGTTTGTTCATTGGTCAATTTCAAAAATGCATGATCCAGTTCACCCTTACGAGCTCCCGGAGCAGATATTAATTCAAAGTCGCTGGCAATTGATTCCAGAATCATATTATATTCCTCATCGCTTATATTAACTTTTCCACGAGAAGCATAAAATTCAAAAATATCATATATTGCCTGTCCCTTCTTTTCAAAGTCTTCATCCCCAAGAACCGCACCAGAAATTTCCCTATATTTTAATGGGAAGTTAGGCAGTTTGCTTTTGATCTCACATGTTGAAAACCATACTGCAGCCTCAATAGGAAAGCGATCACTCAAATTCGGTGCTATTGTGTCAAGCATTTTTCGATAATGATATATTCCATCAATAGCTTGAGAAAGAGGGTCGTTCTTTTTATCAGGGTTCAAAATACTAACTTCATTTGTTGAAGTGTTTATCTGATGAAAAACTCCACCATGAATTCTAATATCTCCACCTTTTACTTCAAGAACTAATGCCCCTAAAGTTTTATTTAAAATTAGAAAATCATTTTCTTTCCATGTTGATTTCCATTTATTACCACGTTTTACCCATTGAACAGAATGGAAAATAGTGAAATTGTTATTGAGTTGTTCAAGGAGCTCATATACTCTTATTTCAGAATACGGTACATCAGAGAGATACTCTTTAATAGGATATATCTGTGCCATATCAACGCAAATCTCCCTTTATCTTATTATAGTCTATTTCATAAATTTTGTATGCATGCCAGCCCTTACTTTCAAAATACTCTATGGTTCTGTCAGCAGTATCCTGTTGGCAAATCAAAGTGTCTTTGGACGGCCATGACATAAGGATATCATTCCCTTCATCAGATTTTTTAATGGTAGTTTCCAGATATTCGGGTATCGGTATATCATTCTCAGCCATCCGCTCAATGATGACTTGCTCACTATCATCAAAGAATGATGCAAGTTCACTCCAGTTATGGAACATATTTGTAGGATAAGAATGTTCTTTGTCAACAGAACGGCTTAGCTTTACCGTCTTTACAGTTTTTGTTTCTGCACCGCAAAGGACGTCATATCCAAGAAAATACTCTTCAATATATGTCCACCTTTCTTCGTCAGTTTTTAGTTCATTGAAAAACTTTAGTAGAATAGCGACATCTCTTTCATGTTTCTGTTTAGCTTTAGATACGTAATTATTCGAATAAAATGTATTACCCAGAACAATGTTTCTCACTTTATTTGGATCATTCAAACGAATAAAAATTTCTGGTTCTTCTCCGCCGGCAATTTCATAGGTGATGTAATCAAAAATTGATAGAAGTTTTAATGTCGTACTCGAAGTATCATCCGACTCAAGGTTCATAAAGCCGGAGTATGATGCACTTTCATTTGTCCTAGATAAGTTATTCATAATTTTAGACTTAATAATCGGCTTATGCATCATTTCTTTGAAATTACCATGAGTGAGCGAATAGTAAGTTTTTCCAGAAGAATCATTCGTTCTGCGTTTTATACATTTTCCATTCGGGTCAACTAATTCGAAAAGAGAGTTTGCAATAATTCTTGCTTTTGCCATTCCATACCTTTCTCGAATAAGTTTTGAAAAATCTTCTGTCGTAAAATAAGTATTTCTAAAGATTCCATACAGCAAATCAGCTATGTACTCAAAATCGGTCAAAATTAATTCCCGAAGATCAGACATCAAATACTCCCCTCGTGCTTCAACACTTACTCTTTGCCGTGGATGAATATAAGACCGAATGGACGGCATAATTTCAACCTTATCCTTGGAAGTCGAATTGGAATTGAAATACCAATACTTGAACTGTGGAAAGGATATGTTTGGATGAAACTCTTCCCATATCTGTTTCAAATCAATAGTATATATATCTCCACCATCGCTAAGAGTTGATCCGTCTGCTTGAACTTCTTTGTAACGTCCTTTTTCTATATATTTCATGCACTTACCATATTTTGAAGCAAGCACTTCAGATTCGTGATCTTTTGAAATACAAACAAATGCTTTTGTAAATACGCTCTGAGGGCGAGAAATAAGCACCTTGAAAGGAAACTTATTCTGGAAATCTTTTTCAATCATAAGGAGACAAGTTTTTAATTTGTTAATGCAATCACCTTCATCTTTACCGTTAAATATATACGTAAACGATTGTGGGGAAATCAGAAAACTTCTTGCTCCTTTTTTGCTTTTATAGGTATCATAAATGCCTTCGAGAACTTTTTTTATTTGATATTGGCGGATTTGAGACATTCCAAATAAAACCCGCATAAAAGTCATGTCATTATAGAAGAAGTCGGTCATTGCCGTTCCTTCCATTGATGACTTTCGTGCAGCACGTCCGATCTCTTGAACATAATCACAAAGGTTGCCGCTTACTGCATAATGATATACGTTCTGAACATCATTAACATCAACCCCCATACCAAATGCTTTTGTTGCCAGCATAATCGGCGTAGTACCTTTACGAAATCCTTCGAATATCATGTGTTTATACTCATTGAAAGCCTCGGTACTCATCTCATTGATATTACGACCTGTATATGTGCCTATTCGTTTGTCAAGAGTAATACCTGCAAAACCTCTAACTCCCTTGGCAGCATCTCCAGCCAACGATGCATACGGGAAATATACAATAGTTTTTTCGTTGCGAGCAAGCCACTTTTTAATTCTTTCGTCAAGAACTTTGGTTTTAGCCTCTTCATATTCAGGTTTGGAAAGCTTACGCCCTTCTCCGTAATAAACAATATCAAATTTTATATCATCACGTCGAACATAACCTATGTATTTTACTGGATTTTCCATATACAGACTAATAATAGTATCACTTACAGAATCATCTATTCCACCGTTGACTGCCGTCGCTGTAAAAGCACAAATTGGAAAATGATAGATTTTTCGTTTCATACCTTTTAATGTCTGGATTTGATTTCTTAGGCGATTAATATAACCGCCAAGATACCAATAATCCGGTCTAAACCCAACTCCCCATGTGGTTACGATATGTGCTTCGTCAACAATAAGGAGTCCAATATCCCTGTCTCCAATGATGGTCTCAATCGAATACGACAATAGAGTCTCAGGACTTAAATACAGAAGATCCACCTCACCGTCTTTTATTCTTTCGAGTACAGCTTCTTTTTCAACTTGGGAAATCAGATCTGAATTAAATGTTTCAACACGCATATAACCACTCTGATTCAGTTTTTCCTTTTGATCCTGCATTAGAGCCTTAACGGGTTCTATAATTATAGTTAGTTTATTATATTTTTTTGCAAGATATGCCGCCGGGATCTGAAACATGACAGACTTACCCGCTCCTGTTGATGCAGTTATAAAAATATCCCGAGAGACATTACCATTTTCTTCATCGTAGGAGCATTCCGCCTGCTTAATTATTTCCTCAATAATATGAGCTTGGGAAAGTTCCATAACTTCTCTGTCTATATCAGGATTTTTGTAAAACGGAATCTTTCTAAACTCTGTGAATCCATCAATATGAATATCATTCTGAGCAATGGAAATAAGTTCCTTCTCTAAGGCAATCTCTTCCGACAATTTTTCATGATGTTTAACAAGACAAATCCCATTCACTTTACAGAACGCTTGAAGAGATTTTTGGATTCTCTTAGCACTTTCGCCATCAGTAGAACTTATTCCAATAACATTCGGCTTTATCGCTATAATCCGCTCCAAATCCCTCAAATATGTGTCAACATCTTCGTTAATAAAAACATCGTAATCACTGTTTTTCTGACTTTCTTCAATTGTTACATTAAAAGGATAAAAATCTTCTATCGGCATCTCTTCTAAATGTTCATACTCATAGAAACTGCCATAATATATACCATTAATTTCAGAAATTGTACTATATACAGCAAGATATCGCTTGCATTCTTCGCTTTCATCAGCACGAGTATCTCCATTAATTGTAGCAACAATTTCGGTTGACAATTCTGGTGATATCGGAAAATCAATAGGAAAATAATCCGGATACAGATTATTTCTAAAAATTTTTAAAATTAGACCGTCTTCCTCCACAGCATCATCAACTCTCTTGTTTATCAGAGCATACTCCTCATAGGTTATCCATACAGAATCATCCTCATCAAGTGAAAGAAGAGCTTTAGCAAGTTTTCTTCTGGTGGATTTATCAAATTCAAGAACATTTTTCTTTTGACTAATCTCGCCATCTACCAAAGGTTGTTCCTGCAAAGTTTCAAGAAACTCTTGATTAAACCCCTTATAAACTGTCAGTTTCATTTAGTCACCTCTTTTGATTTTATTACAATGTATCTTTCTATTTTCCTTTTTGACTATCTGCCCTTTTTAATAATTCGTATTTTAATTCAGTCAAAAAAGTTTTATCATTTTAATTAAGCATCCTACTGTATACATCGCATTAAACACGTATCACTTTAATCTACATTTTACAACACAAATCGCTTTTTCTCAACTTTTCCACTTTTCATAGTAGCATATTTTATTAATCTTTAACCTGCATTTGGACAGGTAAAAACACTAATCATAATCTTCCTATGTTTTCATAATCCATTTTCACCCAGTAATCCCTTATGGTCTGCCCCACGTGCCAATCCTGCAATAATAGATTTCTAATCTTTTAAAATCCACCAGACACAGCGGTATCGGTTCTTTCTTTTCCCATTTCCACTCGCTAACCGATAATTTTGACGATGTGTTGGATTCGGTACTGCATACCATAGAGGAAGTATTGAATGACGATACAGAATTAAAGCGAGTGAAACAGATGGAAAAGGAAATCAATAATGTAGAATCGAGAAAAAGCAGGTTAACAGATCTGTTGATTGATGGTAAAATAGAACAGGAAGCATACGAAGAAAAGAATAACAGTTTTCTCCGTAAACTTCATAAGCTGACAGAGGAAAAAGCATATTTGGCAGAGAATATCGGACAACAGAAGAATGTCAGCAAGCGTATGGCGCAGCTCCGTAAGACACTGGAAAATGAAGAAACAATGGATGAATTTGACCGTGTAGTATTTGAGAGTATTGTGGAAAAGGTAATTGTCGGCGGGTATGATGAAGACGGAAACCCGACACCGTACAAGTTAATCTTTATCTTGAAATGTGATCAGAACTTAAAGATAATGGATGCGAAAGCAGACTACAAGGCAAATCACAAGAAAGAGAGGATGTCATAATGGAGCAGAATAAAGTGGAAATTTTAGAAGCGTTGAATAATGAAAAAATGTACTCATTAAGAGGTGACGAGGTTAGAAAGATATGTTCACCAGAAGGTGACAACACATGTGGAGACGGTTGTAATGCTTTCTCACAAAAGGAGAAGACGAATGAAGAGAACATTGATATATCAAATCCCGAACGAAATACCGCAAGATATTCAGCACTTTATTTCTGGGACAATTATTTACGATAGTTCCTGCTCGCCCGAAGCAAAAGTATACTTCATTGACAAGGGGAATGGGTACTATTTAAAATGCTCGGGCATTGGAAAGCTCGAAAAAGAAGCGAAGATGACACAGTACTTTTACTCAAAGGGACTTGGTGCAGAGGTATTAAGTTATATTTCAAATGACTGCGATTGGCTATTAACAACCGCCGTATCGGGGGAGGAATGCGTACACGAAGGATATCTTATGAACCCCAAACGCTTATGTGACACTATCGCATACGAATTAAGAAAACTGCACGAAACAGATTATACTGGCTGCCCGATTGCAGATAGAACAGCAGAATACCTTGCCGGAGCTGAAAAAAATTACCACACGGGAAATTATGATAAATCACAATTTCCTGATAGCTTTGGCTACCGCTCAGTTAAGGAAGCTTATGATATTCTGATTGCAGAGAAAGATGTTCTGCAAAGTAAGGTTCTGCTTCATGGCGATTACTGCCTGCCTAATATTATTCTTGACAACTGGAAATTTTCTGGGTTCATTGATGTTGGTAACGGTGGCGTTGGTGACAGGCATATAGACTTATTTTGGGGAGTTTGGACGCTTTGGTTTAATCTAAAAACGAATAAGTATCAAGAACGTTTTCTTGACGCATATGGAAGGGATAAGGCAAATGAGACGGCACTTAAAATCATCGCTGCAGCAGAAGTCTTTGGCTGAGCATGATAAAACGGTTAAAAGATGTCTTATCAAGAGCTGAATTTGGATAATCAAATTTGCTTTAGGCATGTATGGAAAATTTTTTAAAAGTTTGTCCGGCGCAGCCGTTGTAAATGATTAAAAATAGGAGGGGGTTATATGTCAAGAATAGAGACCGTGTGATCATGAAAACAAAGACGACATTATGGTGATGAGAGCTGATTTGATGCGAAAGGCAGGTCAGTTCGAGGCGTTGGCTGCTGAATATGCATCGGTTAAATTTGATGAGGAGCTGCTAAATCAAATACTTGGATTTGAGATAGAAAAAGCGAAGATAAAAGATACTGCTTGCTATCGTGTTGAAGATGTGATCGGAAAGGAATAGGGATTGCTTTGCAGAACCGGAAATACATGAAAAGTTGAAAAAGATGCCCTCTGGCAAAAAGGAGGAAAGCTCCCTGAGGCAATTCGTTATAATGTGTAGGAGGATTGCATGAAACGTAAACCTGTGAATTATTCATATGAACACGGAGATGAGACCCTGCCTCATCTGAAAGATCTGGTTTCAGATATACCTGATCCGATGAAGGAAAAAATATTGGAATACTTAAGAACTCACTGTATATTAGCTTGTTCTGGGATGATAAAGGATGAAATCAATCCTGATAAAACAATAGGCTATGGAAATCTCTATTCTGACGGCACGTATTTCTGGAATGATGTTTTCTGTAATTATGTGGACAGATACAACATTCCGGCGCCGGAAACCTTCAGGAATCATATATTGGAAAACTACAATCAGAGGATGAAACGGCATACGACTTTGCGGCTGATAGACCGTGTGGAGATTCATAATAATCCGTATCTAGGATATGAGTACAATGTGAGTATAGAGAAATCAGGCTTGACTCGGTATCAGAACAATACAGACTGCAAAGATGGTGCAGTGCTGCGGATAAAAGCTGAGGATGCTCAATTTATTATTAATCCAATTATGACGGAGTTATTCTGTTATGATGCAGATGAACATGGCATGGCGACAATAGACGGATATCATTGGAAACTTAAGTTTTACAGAAAAGGTGAATTGATAGACGAGATTGAGGGCTGGCCAAGTGAAGATAAGTGGCGGTATGGACGGCTAAAGGAGATTCTGGAATTTGCCGAAAGATATATTCCGAAGGATCTTGGATCAGAGCTGCGTTTTGCTAGTAATTGGAATGTGTTTGTGCTATGCTTATAAAATATTCAAGAAACGCAAAGCAGGTATGCTAGACGCGGCTTTATATTCGCGGATATTCGGCAGCGTATTGCCGAATGGATTTGAAACAATGTTATAGAAAGAGATGTACAATTATGAAGAAAAAGAGCGATATTATAATTCCATTGGACATCATTGCTGACGCTATTGAAATGGCGGACAATGAATGGAACCAATATTTGGACATTGAAAAGATGGAGATTGTCAGCCTGCCGGAGTATCCGTTTGCAGGCGAGTATGATGAGGATGAGAAAGAGCTGTCTGAGCAAATTGAAGAAGAATGGAATGTTCGATTCTTCAAACTGCCATCCCAATACGATATTCACGAGTACAGCATTATGGAGCAATTTATCTGGAGCCTGCCGGAAGGGAGGATGCAGGATTCGCTGGAGAATGCCATTCAGGGAAGAGGAGCGTTCCGCAGATTCAAGGATTCCATCATCCGGTACGGGATTGAGCAGAGGTGGTATGATTATCAGGAAGAAGCCTACCGCAAGCTTGCCATAGAGTGGTGCGAGGAACATGGATTTCGGTATGCGGGGGATGAGAAACATATAATAGAAGAAAAGGAAAAAGAACAAACCGCGGATAAAGATCCGCTTGCATGGGAAGAAATCAGCACAGAGCATATCGTACAGGATGAATGGATTGATTTTAGAAGATCGGCATACCGTTTCCCTGACGGAAGTGTTTTTGAACCTTATTATAGCTACAGCCGCAGGGATTATGTGGTGATCGTAGCTTCTGATTTGGAAGGAAAATATCTGTGTGTCCGGCAGTTCAGGCAGGGCATTAAAAAGGTGACTACCGAATTTCCCGCAGGAGGGATAGAACGCAAAGACGGGAAGGAATACGGAGGCCCGCAGGATTATTCCGCGGAAGATGCATTGGCGGCGGCAAAGCGCGAGCTTCTGGAGGAAACGGGATATGAATCCGATGAGTGGAGACACTTGCTGACTGTTCCTTCTAATGCGACGATAGCCGACAACTATGCCCATCTCTTTGCGGCCGGAAACTGCCGCAGGGTTTCCGGGCAGGCTCTGGATGAGACGGAATTCCTTAATATTACCAGACATTCTGCGCGGGAGATAGAAGAACTAATTGCGAAAGGCGAGTTCCAGCAGGCGATTCATATTACGGCATGGCTGCTGGCTCTGAAAAGATAAGTATGGGGGCTGCTTATTCGCAGGCTTGACTGCAAGCGGTGATATGCAAAGAAGACAGTAATGTCGTGAGTCAGCTATTAACAGGTTGCTGTGAGCGGTAATATTAACAGAATTATCCGGATTCAAAAAAGCAATAGAGGTTGACAGCCGCATTGGTAAGATATTATTATATAAATTGAACTGTCCGGGGAAACAGGTGTAAGTCCTGTACGAGCCCGTCGCCGTGAGGCATATCTTAGAGACACAGTCTACACCCATTTACCTTACCTATAAGCCACAGAATAGGGAAAAGCCATTGGAGATATATCTGAGAAGGCCGGTCATTGGAATGCCAAGTCGAAATATCCGGACAGGAAGATCCTTCCATTATTAATCATGTATTAATATATACCGCGGGCGCCGGTAGGGAAGGAAATCATGATCAAAGGAGATAAGGAAGATGAGGAAAAGATTTTGCAAAAGATTATCGTCATTCACCCTTTGTATGGTGCTTATTGTGGCTATGGCGCTGTCGGTCGGTTGCAATGGCAGTGAGAAAGGTGAAGAGCCGGACGGGGGAGATTCCGGAGTCCGGACAGAAGGACAGGAGCAGGCGGACGAGAAAGAAAAACAAGCAGGCAATGTGCTTGGCGCAGGAGATATGGAATTTCCGGTAACTGTTACAGACCAGGAAGGAAACACCATTGAATTTGAAATTCATACAGACCAGGAAACGGTTGGGGACGCTCTTGAGGAAGTAGGTATGATCGAGGGAGAAGAAGGTGAGTACGGGCTGTATGTAAAAACAGTAAACGGAATCACGCTGGATTATGATGAAGACGGATTATACTGGGCGTTTTATATTAATGATGAGTATGCTCAGACAGGCGTGGATGCGACGCCGATAAAGGAAGGGGAAAGTTATTCCTTTAAGGCGGAAAAGTAGGTATGAAGCTTACGACCAGAGAGACGGCAGTGTTTGGTATGCTTGGCGCGGTTATGTATACCTCAAAAATTATTATGGAGGTAGCGCCCAATATTCATCTGATCGGAGTGCTGATTGTTGCGTATACGGTAGTATACAGGAAGAAGGCGCTGTATCCAATTTATACATATGTGATTTTAAGCGGAATTTTTGCGGGATTTGCAGGATGGTGGATTCCGTACCTGTATATATGGACGGTTCTCTGGGGGCTTGTGATGGTTCTTCCGGAGAAAATACCGGATAAAGTACGGCCGTTGGCGTACATGTCGGTATGCGCGCTGCATGGATTCTTGTATGGAACGCTGTATGCCCCGGCGCAGGCGGCGCTGTATGGACTGGATTTGAAGGGGATGGCGGCTTGGATTATTGCGGGCCTGCCGTGGGATTTGGTTCATGGAGTCAGCAATTTTTTTTGTGGGATATTGATAGCGCCGATTATTTCAGCGCTCAAGAGGTGTTCGCAGATAAAATTTAAATAGTCTTAAGGTTTTCTTCAGGACTTCTTACACATCTGTATGATAAAATATGTTCAATGTAATACAAGTATGGCAGAATAAATAAAAGAGAAAAGGATTTACACATGAAAACAATTTACATACTTTTAACAAAGTCAGACACGATATTATCCAGACTAATACATTTTATTACAACAGATTCGTATACCCATGTTTCGATTTCGTTTGAGGAAAATCTGCAGCCGTTGTATAGCTCTTCACGCAAGAACGGACGTACCATGTTTCCAGCGGGGCCCTGTATGGAATATCTTTGGGGAGGATATTATCAAAAACACGCTTCAAAGATACCCTGCATGCTTTATGAACTGCAGGTAGATGAAGAGACCTATATCCGGGCAAGGCGTGAAGTTCAGCGAATTATAGAAAATTCGGAAGAATACCATTATAATATATTTGGACTGCTGCTCTGCCAGTTTAATATACCGTTCCACCGGAAACGGCATTATTTCTGTTCACAGTTGGTCGGCGAAGTATTAGATAAGAGCAGCGCGGTGAATCTGCCGAAGGATACTTCTCTGATGAAACCGAGCGATTATACAAGGCTTCCAGAGTTGAGCCTAGAATTTCAGGGGTTCCTTAGGGAACTGGCGGTCAGACGGAACAGAATACTTACAGGTTAAGCAAGTAAGAGTTTTGCTATATGATTAGGAAACAAAATAATATCTAAAAAAATGAAAAAGAGGACTGACGTATTGAGTATGCGCCAGTCCTTCTTTTTCTGCAGAAAATAAAATACTCCTAAAGCTGTATAATTAAAGAAAAAGCAGGACAACACCCTGCTTTTTCTTTAATTATACAGCTTTGTGAATAGAACATTGTCGAAAATCGTGCAAAAAACAGACAAAAGATAATGCGCAGTGAGGAAAGGATGTGATGCAAATGACAGAGGATAGCGGATATACAGGCGGGGACGCTGTCAGCGGGAGCGGAACCTTTGTACCATATTTTAAATGGAACCATGTTCAGCTCGCCGGTATATATTAACTTTTTTGGTATCCCGGTTATCTCGGTGGACTATACCGGAACAGTTATTCCGGTCATTCTGGCCGTGTGGTTTGCGTCCAAATGTGAAAAGCTGTTCAGCAAATATATACCGGATTTGGTGAAGTTCTTCTTTGTACCGATGCTGACGCTGCTGGTAACCCTTCCGGTATCAGTAATCTTTTTAGGGCCGGTTGCGACCTTTGGCTCTACTTTAATCTCAGAATTTACGTTGGCAATCCGCGGGTTCAGCCCAATGCTGGCGGGAGGAATCGTGGGACTTACCTGGCAGATTTTGGTTATTTTCGGAATGCACTGGGGCTTTATTCCGGTTTATATCAACAATGTAATGACGCTGGGGTATGATAATGTGATGATGCCGTTTTTTGCCTGCACCTTTGCAACGTCTGCGGTAGTGCTTGCAATCTTTTTCAAAACAAAGGATAAGAAGCTGAAAGAAATGGCAATTCCAAACTTTATTTCGGGAATTTTCGGAGTGACAGAGCCGGCGATATATGGTATTTTACTTCCGCTCAAGAAACCATTTATCATAAGCTGTATTGCCGGAGGGATTGGAGGAGCGTTTTACGGACACTTTAATTTCCGTAAATTTATTCTGGGCGGCATGGGAATCTTTGAACTGCCGAACATGATGAACCCGGATGGAACGATGGGGAATATTCTCGTCGCTTTCGCAGGAATTGCGATTTCTATGATCGTAGGTTTTCTGCTCACTATGATTTTCTATAAAGAGGAGGCGGCGAACGCAGAAAAAGCGGCGGGCGCAGATGTATCGGAGAAATACGATGAAACGGGTAAACCGGATGTGGATACGAAAGAACCTGCTGCGGGCGAGGTGAAGATTTATAGTCCGCTGAAAGGAAAAACAGTGAAGTTAGAGCATGTGAAGGACGAAGCGTTTGCATCTGGACTTCTTGGAAAAGGGGTTGCGGTTATGCCGGAAGAGGGCGTGCTGTACGCTCCTGCGGATGGAACCATATCCGCTCTGTTTCCAACCGGCCATGCGATTGGTATGACTATGGACAATGGAGTAGAGCTGCTGATGCATGTGGGGATGGACACCGTGCAGCTTGAAGGAAAAGGATTCCAGACGTTTACCACAGTCGGCGAAAGGGTGAAGAAAGGGCAGAAACTTCTGGAATTTGACCGGGAGCTGATTCAGGAGGCGGGTTATTCGCTGGTAACTCCCGTACTGATTGTGAATGCTCCGGAACAGGCGGTTGTGACTCCCATGGAGGAGGCAAGACAGGTTCGGCCAGGAGAGGAATTGATTGTTATGTAGCGGGCGGGCGTTGCTTCGTCCGGTCCGGGATGGAATATCTGGCCGGATGAAGTATTGTCCGGAAACGGTAAGTATAGAAGAAAGGAAGAAAAGGATGCAAAAGGGTTTTTTGTGGGGCGGCGCAACTGCGGCGAACCAATGCGAAGGCGGATGGCAGGAAGGCGGGAGGGGTATATCTGTGGTAGACGTGATACCACATGGCAGGAACCGAATGCCGGTTATGAAAGGAACGATGGATTACCGTGAACTGCCGGAAGGGACGAACTATCCCGGAAGGGAAGCGGTAGACATGTATGGACATTATAAAGAAGATATTGCATTATTTGCCGAAATGGGGTTCAAGTGTTACCGATTCTCTTTCTCCTGGTCCCGGATTTTTCCAACCGGCGAGGAATCGGAGCCGAATAGAAACGGGGTGGAATTTTACGACGATTTCATTAACGAGCTTTTGAAATATAAAATAGAACCGGTGGTGACGCTTTGCCATTTTGACGCGCCGCTCGGATTGGTGGAAAAGTACGGTTCCTGGAAGAACCGGAAAATGATTGATTATTTTCTTCGGTATTGCGAGGTGGTTTTCCGGCATTTCAAAGACAGGGTTCGGTATTGGATTACATTTAACGAGATTAATATGCTGATGCATCTGCCCTTTATGGGAGCCGGAATTCGTTTTGAAGAGGGGGAGAATGAGCTGCAGGTCAAATATCAGGCGGCTCATCACGAATTGACGGCGTCGGCAATGGCAGTGAAGCTTGCCCATGAGATTAATCCGGATTTTCAGGTGGGCTGTATGCTGGCGGCAGGAAGCGTGTACCCCTATAGCTGCAATCCGGACGACGTGTGGGAGAGCATGAAAAAAGACCGGGAGAATTACTTCTTTATTGACGTGCAGGCAAGAGGGGAATATCCTTCGTATGCGAAGAAATTTCTCGAAGGGCAGGGAATACGGCTTCAGATGACGGAAGAGGATGAGAGAACGCTGAAAGAACATACGGTGGATTTTATTTCCCTCTCTTATTACAATAGCCGCTGCGTACGTGCGGACGGACAGGGGGAAGCTTCCGGCGGCAACGTATTTGCGTCGGCGAAGAATCCGTATCTGGAATGCAGCCAGTGGGGATGGCCGATTGATCCTAAGGGCTTTCGAATTACGCTGAACGCATTGTACGACCGTTATCAAAAACCGTTGTTTGTAGTGGAAAACGGGCTTGGCGCGGTGGATACGCCGGATGAAAACGGAAATATCAACGACGACTACCGGATTGATTACCTTAGCTCCCATATCCGGGCGATGATGAGCGCGGTGGAGGAAGACGGGGTTGACGTGATCGGTTATACGCCGTGGGGATGCGTGGACTTGATCAGCGCGACTACCGGGGAAATGTCGAAGCGTTACGGCTTTATTTATGTGGATAAGGACGACGAGGGAAACGGGACGCTGAAGCGAGTACGGAAGAAATCCTTTGAGTGGTATCGGACGGTTATAGCTTCTAATGGGGAGAGTCTTCAGAGTTAGTTTTGGTTGTGAGTATCATCTGTCTGCCGCCGAGGCCTTTCTGATTTGACTACAGTTCACAGGTCATTTGGTAAACAGCGGGTTGGATCAGGAGCATGTCTCTAAGCAGACAATTCAGGAGTGTTTTTAATGGAATTGAAATAGCAGCTTATGCAGACTTAGACGCGAAGGCTTTCCTGAGCGGCTTAGTCTGCGTTAGCTGATCGTTCAATGGAATGTTACTCCGTCTGCATAGAGACATGCTCCTGATTCAGCCCGCGTCCGGCAGGTGATGTGTGAACAGTAGATTTGTGTTATTATATGATAAGTAAGTTGACTGTGGAGGCTGATTATTATAAGATAGATGTGGTGAAAATTGTGTAGATTTTCTTCAGAAAGGGGCATAATATTATGAAAATCGGTATTGGAAACGACCATGCGGCGGTAGATATGAAGAATGAGATTAAAGCGTATCTGGAAGAGAAGGGTCATGAAGTGGTTAATTTTGGGACGGATTCGGATGCGAGCTGCCATTATCCGGAGTATGCCAAGAAGGTTGCGTTGGCAGTTACAGGCGGAGAGGTTGAGCTTGGAATTTTAATCTGCGGTACGGGCGTAGGGATTTCCATAGCAGCAAATAAAGTGGAAGGTATCAGAGCGGTTGTCTGCAGCGAGCCATATTCGGCGAAACTGTCCAGAGAGCATAATAATACGAATATTTTGGCGTTTGGGGCAAGGGTGATTGGAATTGAAACGGCGAAGATGATCGTGGACGCTTGGCTGGACGCTGAATTTATGGGCGGAAAACATGGCGCGAGAGTGGATATGATTATGGATATTGAGAAAAGCAAGATTCATGGAAATTAAGGATTAGGGATTTTGGCCTGTGCGGCGATAACTATTGGTTGACTTTATAGTAATTGTTAGCTATAATTATTTCCGCACAGGAAAATTCCTTCTTTGTGTATAAGGAGAGTTATCGAAGTGGTCATAACGAACTGCACTCGAAATGCAGTTGTCCTGTTTTGGGACACGTGGGTTCGAATCCCACACTCTCCGTTCATGTTTTTAGTCCGCAAGCGGGATTAACGCTTGCGGGCGTTTTTTTTACGGATAATTACTGCAATAGAAAGGCAAAGCATCAGCCCTGCGCTCATAAGCAGGGAGATTTGGAGTATCCGTTTTTGCCTTGCCTGCCGTAATTTTTCTTCCGCGGCCTTTTGCTCTGCGGCGATCCGCTCTTTCGCAAGAGCCGCGGCTTCAGACTGTTCCTGTTCGGATATCTCTGCGGCCTGCATAATCTGCATATCCAGCGCGCTTTCGACTAAATTGCGGATTAATTCCTGTCCCTGCTGGTCGGGGTGCAGTCCGTCGGACTGGGTATGCGCTGCAATATCAGAGTTCAAAAGATCCACGACCTGGTAATCGTATTCTTCCGCGTGGTCATAGATAATTTCATTCATTTTAGTAATCAGGCTTTTGATAACTGCATTGAGAGTGCCGGGAAGTTCTGCCTTTTCTACCGGGTTATAAATGGTTGTTACGACCATCTGGCTATCGGTTTTTCGGAGCGTATGGATGGAAGAGACGGCAAGCAGCCATTGCTCTTCAAAAGAATCATAATCCCAGCCGGTAATGGCGCCTACAACGTCTACAAGCAGCAGAGGATTGTCTGAAATTCCCTGCTGGAGAGCCTGCATCGCTTCGTCGGCAGTATGAAATGCGGTTTCATTGCCCAGAATTTCCCGGGATACTTTTTTAAATTCATTCATTAAATCATTGGCGCCAATGGTCAGCGTAATCACATCTGATTTCCCCAGCGATTCCTGCACCTCGGGCTGTGCTAAGAAGGTTGTGTTTAACTTTGTAGTAGTAAGTCCGTTTTTGGTATATTGCAGGAACTGGACGGGAACCTGATTGATTACCCCCAGGTCTTCTGCGAGAAGGGCGGGGTAGTTCTCAAGCTGTAAGGCGCTGTCGGCAGAGTACCCGTTGGGGATGCTGTCGCCTAGTGCGGCGTAGCAGATCGCCGGCTCTTCCTGTTTTTCTTCCTCCGCAGAGATAGGCAAAACGGGAAGTATGGATAAAAGGAGTAATAAAGTAAGTAAAAATGATAAAATAGACTGTAGGGAACGTCTGTAGCTGAACTGTTTCATTCCCATCCACCTCCTGAAAAATATCTTCCTGTACGGCAGGGGGAGAGATACGGCCCCTGTGTATGCCGCATTACTGTTTATTATATTCTATCATGGCTGTAATATTTCTTCCAGAGCGCAGGCGCATTTTATATTCGGTGAAACTTCCCGGGTTACTGTCCGTACAGTATTTTGCAGTTGCTGCAAAGTACATAAGAAGGTGATTCAGGAGTGCAAATGAAACAATTGACTATAACACGTTAAAAGGATAAAATGAAGGATAGTTATCGGCGGCTATGCAGCCCGCAATGGAAGCGCCTACGGCGGGGAACCAGCAGTTGTATACGATTCTTGATATTACAGACCAGAAGCTGAAGGAGCAGTTAGCGTAAAGCTGCGACCATCAGCCATTTATCGCAAAGGCGCCGATGGTTTTGGTGTTCTGCGCGGATTAAGACAGTACATGGAATCGTATATATCCGGAAGGAATAAGAGATGTGGGTTACAATTATTTTAGAAATACTCTTTGCTCCGGCAATTTGTTATGAGAATTATCAGAAAAGAAAAACATACCGCATGATAGACCGTCTGTTAGACAGCATGTTAAGCCAGGAAGTGCTTGGCAATAATGCTTAACGATACGATTCCGGAGGCGGTAGCAGATAAGATTAAATACCTGTGCAGGCATTCTGATATAATCTGATATCAAGGCAATGGTTCAGGGATTTGCGGATTGTTAAAAAAAAGTACGTGTGTTAGAATATAGGTGCAAGAAATACTATAAAATATTACCCATTGCATGAGACTTCGATAGAAAATGGTGTGAGAAAATTATCAAGCATGTAAATAAGTTTTAGAAACTAGTACAGCGAAAATTAAGTTTTGGATAGTTTGACGCAGAGTATTATTCTGGGAGTGTTGCTTCACAAACGCAGGCATAGTGGTTGCTACGTCGAGGCTTGGGGAGTAGTGTTATCAGGAAAATAGGCAAGCCAAACTGCTAATTATTTAATATTCGCTGTACTAGGAAAGGGGCAGGCGGCGTGGAAACAAAAGAATACTATGAAATTAATCTTCCGCCATATCTTCAGCATGATCTAGATGAAATGAAAGAAGGGAAATATCCATATGACTGCCTTTGGGGAGAGTTATATGGTTCTATTAATAGTGCTTTTATAGATGGAGATATTACAGAAGACCATGCGTGGTATTTGCAGGAGAAATATTTAAATATGGAAAGGAATGAAAAGGTTGATTGATTTTACAAAGTGTAAGGTAGATCCTTTTCGTGCATACGACGGTGCAAAAGGTTCAAAGATTTGCGTAATATATAAGAATGAGCGATACATGATTAAATTTCCGTCTCATGCAAGAGATAACAAAACGATGCATTATTCCAATGGATGTTTCAATGAACATATTGCCAGTTCTATATACAGAATCTTGGTGATGAAAGTCCAGAAAACTCTGCTGGGAATGTATGATGGGAAAGAGGTAGTTGCCTGTAAGGATTTCTGTGCTATAGGGGAACGGATTATTAATTTTGGCATGATGAAAAATCAGTGTATTGATAGTGGGTTTTTGTGGTGAGACAAGGAATGATCTGGTCGAATAAATAAAAATTTTACAAATGAAAAGAGGAAATGGTTATGGGACATATTGCAGCATTTGATATAGGAATTGCATCTGTGGGATGGGCTATTATTGAAAAAGAGTCGGAGATGGTAATTGAAGCGGGATCAAATATTTTTCCGGAAGCATCAGCGGCAGGTAATCAAATGCGAAGAGAAATGCGTCAGGCCAGACGTATGAAACGAAGAGAAAAAACCAGATTGAATGACTTTAATAAATTGTGGGAAAAATATAAATTTTCAATTCCACAGTTCAAAACGAATGACATAGCCGGACTGAAAGTAAAAGCGCTTCGTGAGAAAATATCGTTGGATGAATTATATTTGATTTTATATAATTATCTGAAACATCGCGGTATATCCTATCTGGAAGACGCAGCGGATGATTCGGCTGCAGGCTCCAGTGCGTATGCAAAAGGATTGCAATTAAATGCGAAAGAATTGGAAACAAAATTTCCATGTGAGATGCAAAAAGACAGGCTGGTACAAATTGGAAAATACAGAGGTCAGACGCAGATTACGGATAGCAATGGGGAGAAATTAGATCTGAGTAATGTGTTTACCATTGGAGCATACCGGAAAGAGATTCAGAAAGTGTTTGAAACCCAAAGAGTATATTACGAAGAATTATCTGTTGAATTTCAAGATGAATATCTGGTGATTTTTAATAGAAAACGAAAATATTATGAAGGGCCAGGAAACGAAAAATCCAGAACGGATTATGGGAAGTATACAACTAGATTAAATGAAGATGGAGAATATATTACTGAAAAAAATATTTTTGAAAAATTAATTGGGAAATGCAGTGTATACGAAGAAGAGTTTCGCGCAGCGGCGGCATCTTATACGGCACAGGAATTTAACTTGTTAAATGATCTGAACAATCTGACGATAAATGGACGGAAGCTTGAAGAGAATGAAAAACGAGTAATTGTTGAGGATGTCAAGACAAGTAATACTATTAATATGCGTAAAATCATAGCAAAAGCTATGGGAGAAACAATAGAGGAATTTCTTGGCGCAAGAATTGATAAAAATGAGAAAGAAATCTTCCATAAGTTTGAAATCTACAATAAGATGCGCAAAGCTCTCGCAGAGATAGAAGTTGATATAACAGATTTTTCCAGAGAAGAATTGGATACAGTAGGCTACATATTGACAATTAATACGGATAAAGAGGCTATGATAGCAGCGTTTCGTGAGTCTGCTTTGGAGTTGCCGGATGATGTCACAGACTGCTTGATTACGCTTAGGAAAAACAATGGTTCCTTGTTCGCAAAGTGGCATTCTTTTTCGTTGAAAATTATGAATGAATTGATACCGGTAATGTATGAGCAGCCGAAGGAACAAATGACGCTTTTGACGGAAATGGGGATTGGGAAAAGAAAAGCGGAAGAATTTGCTGGTTTGAAATATATACCTGTGGATGCAGCAAGTGAAGAAATTTTCAATCCGGTGGTCCGGCGGTCTGTGAGAATTACGTTCAGGGTATTGAATGCACTTCTGAAAAAATATGGGACATTAGATGAAGTGATAATCGAGATGCCCCGAGACCGCAATTCAGAAGAGGAAAAGAAGAGGATCAAAGATGGTCAGAAGTTAAATGAGAAGGAAATGGAGTATATTGAAAATATACTTGCAACAATTTATGATATCCGACTTACATCGGCAGAGTACTCCTCTCAGAAACAATTGAATCTGAAATTAAAACTGTGGAATGAGCAGGGTGGCAGATGTTTATATTCCGGCAAACAGATCGAACCGAGGGATATTATCGAAGATCCGGATCGGTTTGAGATCGATCATATTATCCCAAGATCGATATCCTTTGATGATTCAAGAAGCAATAAAGTACTGGTATATCGTACAGAAAATCAGAAAAAAGGAAATCAGACGCCATATTATTATCTTGCTCATTCGGATAGTAAATGGTCATTTGAACAATATAAAGCAACGGTTCTTGAGATGTCAAAGAAAAAGGAATATGGTATTTCCAGAAAAAAGGTACAAAATCTGCTTTTTAGCGACGATATTACGAAAATGGATGTGCTGAAAGGATTTATTAATCGAAATATAGATGATACAAGATATGCTTCGCGAGTCGTGTTGAATACAGTTCAAAGTTTTTTTGATGCAAAAGAAGCCAATACGAAAGTGAAGGCCGTCAAAGGAAGTTATACCAATCAGATGCGTATGAATATGAAATTGGATAAAAATCGTGATGAAAGTTATGCGCATCATGCGGTAGATGCGATGTTAATTGGATTTTCACAGTTAGGATATGAGGCTTATCGAAAGCTGCAAGGTGAATTTATTGATTTTGAATCCGGTGAGATTCTGAATCAAGGAATGTGGGAAGAAAAAATGTCAGATGATGTTTATGCAGATTATCTTTATGGCATGAAGTGGAGTAATATCCGACATGAGATTACCAGAGCAGAAAAAGAGGTGAAATACTGGCATTATGTCGATTATAAAGCGAATCGCGGGATTTGCAATCAGACGATTCGCGGAACAAGGGAGTATGATGGAAAGACATATAAAATCAATAAATTCGACATTCGAACAAAAGAAGGTGCGGCAATTTTCAAAAAACTTGCACTTAGCAAAAAGGAAAGTGACAGAGAAAAATTGCTGGTTTATAAAAATGACCGAAGAACATTCGACGACCTTGTTCAGATTCTAAAAGATTACGCAGAGGCTGTAAATCCATTTGTACAGTATGAAAAGGAAACCGGAGATTGTGTAAGGAAATATGCGAAAAAACATAATGGTCCAAGGATTGATAAACTAAAATATACAGATGGAGAAATTGGGAGCTGTATTGATATTTCACATAAGTATGGGCATGACAAGGGCAGTAAAAAAGTAGTGCTTGAAAGTCTGGTTCCCTATCGCATGGATGTATATTATAATGAAGCAGAGAACGCATATTATCTGGTTGGAATAAAACAGTCTGACGTAAAGTGTGAAAATGGGGATAATGTAATTGATGAAGAGGCATATGCTAAAATTTTGTTAAATGAAAAAATGATTCAAGAGGGACAGACAAGGGAAGAACTGGAAAATCTCGGATTTGAATTCAGAATATCCTTTTATAAAAATGATATTATCGAATATGAGAAAAAAGGAGAAATCTTCAGGGAAAGATTTTTGTCAAGAACGAAACCGAAACAAAGAAATTATATTGAGACAAAACCAATAGACCGAGCAAAATATGAAAAGCAAAATTTAGTCGGATTGGGAAAAACACAAAGAATTATAAAATATAGAATGGATATTTTGGGAAATTACTATCCATGCGAAAAGGAAAAATTTTCAAGATATTGCTGATTATCTTATTGACATTACGTGCTTATAACGATAAAATAAAAACGTGGAAAACAAATTTTTATAGTCACGTAATTTGTTTGGATCTACTAAAACAAGGCTTTATGCCGAAATCAGAAGCACCGACGGGTGCTTCTTTTTTCTTTATAAGGGGGGGAATATGGCGTTTCGGGTGATATTGATTGAAAATGAAGTGGAAATAAAAGTGAAGTTAAATAATTTGATTGTTACAAAAGAAGGTAACGATATATGGATACCGTTAGGCGACATATCGATTGTTGTAATGGATAATTTATCGTCGATGCTGTCTGCAAGGCTTTTGTGCCAGTTGTCGGAACAGGGAATCGGACTTATGTTGTGCAATCAAGAACATTTGCCAACGGGATATTATAGTTCTTATGACAATCACAGCAGGGCTTCAAAGGTGATTGGGTACCAAATCGAAAAGAATGATCAATATTATGGACAGTTGTGGAAAAGAATTGTAGAAGAGAAAATTAAGAATCAGGCAAAAGCATATTTTCGAATGAAGAATGATCCAGAAGGTGCAGAACAGATTGCAGGATATTCCTTAGGGATTGCTGAAGGCGACAAGACCAATCGGGAAGCACATGCAGCAAAAGTATATTTTAATCTTCTCATGGACACCTCGTTTTCAAGAGGAAATGAAAATATTTTATTGAATAGTGGTTTGAATTATGGATATGCGGTATTGCGGGCATATATTGCAAGAGCCTGTGTGGGATATGGACTTAATACACAACTTGGTATTCACCATAAAAATGAGTATAATCGTTTTAATTTGGTTGATGATTTGATGGAGCCATTGAGGCCTTTTGTAGATGTTATCGCATATGAAGCAATGAAGGAGGCTTCGTATTTTACACCAGAACATAGAAGAAAACTTGTGAATGTATTGAATATGAAAATAAAGTATAGAAATAAAAAGATGTATATGTGTAACATGATCGAAAATTATGTGGAACAATTTGCCTCATTAATTATGGAGAGGGATAATAAGATTGTTTTTCCTGATGTAAATGAATTTATAGGAGAGGAGTTTCATGAAATATAAGATTATGAGGGTGTTATGTATGTTTGATCTGCCGGTTGAAACAGATGTGGAAAGAAGGGCATATCGTACATTTCGTAAAAATCTGATAAAAGAAGGATTTATAATGATACAGTATTCGGTATATGTGAGGGTTTGTCCGAACAGAGATTATGCCAGACGATTAGAATCACGCATACAGAAGTTTACGCCGCTGGAAGGAAATGTACGATTGTTATGTGTTACAGAAAAACAATATACGGATATGAAATTGCTGGTCGGAAGCCGAACAACGGCTGAAACAGCAATCGGAACAGAAAGGTTGATTATAATATGAAAATCGATATAACAGAATATGAAAAAAGATATACATTTGAACTGGAATCTGTCACACAATTATGTGGACAGAATATTATTAAGAAAACATATATACTTGAGTCGTTAAGACGATATTTCAGTACATATAAATACCGGGAAGAAAAGAACAAATGGCGGGATAATGTTAGAGTTGATGATGAGGTAATAGGAAGAAAATTCTTTACAATATTTTCTGTAAATGGAATATCAGAGATTTTAATGATGATAAAGTGGTCGAAGCAGAGTTTGATGGTAGAGTATGTGAAACAGTTAATGCAAAAATTTGATTGGCAGATGCATTTACGTATGATAAATGAAGAATTAGAAGAAATGTTTCAGATGATGAATGGTGATCTTAGCCAATTAGGTGATGTTGAATTATCATATGCAATGTCGGACGTGTGGGATATGATTCAGAAATCGAGGGTGACAGGCAGCAATGAAACATTGTTAGAGGATAAAGGAAATTATGAGCTGTTATTAATTTTCTTGAATTTGATTGAAGAAGTTATAAAAGCAGATCCTAAGAAAATGTTAGTGATTATAGAGAATGTTGATCATTTGGTTTCGCGCAAGGAATATACGGATATTTTATCGAAACTCCAAATTATAGGAATGAAATATGATGTTTATTTTGTTTTAACTACCAGTATTGATGGTTATGTTGGATGTGATAAAGAATTATGTTCTGGAATAACGATATTCGGTAATGAAGATTTTCAAATGCCTGAATTTGATGAAATATCAAAATATATATATGAAAATTATCCGTATAATAAGAGGCTGTCAGAAAAGCAATTGCAAAATGATTTAAAAAAAATAATTCATAGGATAGGACAAAAAGAATTTTTGTGTAGTGTGGAGGAAAACGTTGTTTGTAAACTAATTAATCAATTGTTGATGCTTCATGAAAAATGGAAATATTCTGAAAATTTAGCAGAAATAGCTTTTTTAAAGGCGTAAATTATGGTATACTGTGTGGGCAGAGAACTAAAATTTCAAATTGAAATGAAAAGAGACGTCTGAGTAAGTTTGAGATTTTAGTACCTGAACAAATTACGTGACTGTAAAACAGCCATATGGGTTTTCCTCCAATATATCTTATTTTAGTACCTGAACAAATTACGTGACTGTAAAACTCCTTGCATAGCGGAAGATGTGAGTGCGTAATTTTAGTACCTGAACAAATTACGTGACTGTAAAACCAATAAGAAGGAGGAAGAACAATGACTATATTTTAGTACCTGAACAAATTACGTGACTGTAAAACATCGGCAGTTAATAGAATGCTTGACCGGGGATTTTAGTACCTGAACAAATTACGTGACTGTAAAACAATTTGGCATTAGGGAAATTCTTTTTAAGTATTTTAGTACCTGAACAAATTACGTGACTGTAAAACTCACATTCCTTGTACCCTTCTTAATGACCCATTTTAGTACCTGAACAAATTACGTGACTGTAAAACCATATGTTTTTCCGTTTCCGCGCGGTCCGAATTTTAGTACCTGAACAAATTACGTGACTGTAAAACCGATTACGAGTTATTATTAGAAGAATTAGATTTTAGTACCTGAACAAATTACGTGACTGTAAAACGCTATGTCTGTAGAAATTAACCTGCCGTTATTTTAGTACCTGAACAAATTACGTGACTGTAAAACTCTGACCGCTGATCGGCGGATTCTGCTGTTATTTTAGTACCTGAACAAATTACGTGACTGTAAAACCATGAACCGTTCGGCAGAACTTACACACTGATTTTAGTACCTGAACAAATTACGTGACTGTAAAACTTATATCAATTAAAGCACGTCGCCAATTCTATTTTAGTACCTGAACAAATTACGTGACTGTAAAACCCACACCGTTTTCAGTGAAATCTGTCCAAATTTTAGTACCTGAACAAATTACGTGACTGTAAAACAGGTCTATATCTCGAAAACGGAAATCTATATTTTAGTACCTGAACAAATTACGTGACTGTAAAACAAATCCCGATATGAGCCGGGAAGAAATCTTATTTTAGTACCTGAACAAATTACGCTAATCTCGCTGGTGTAAGTCCAGCTACGGGTTTTTACCGCCAAGTCTGTTTGTCAAAATAGAATCCAATGCATAATATGGTATAAAAAGTATTAGGAGTAAGTTATGCCTTATTCAATTATGATGGATGCCGGACACGGGGGACGCGACCCGGGAGCAGTGTATAACGGCAGGCAGGAGAAGGACGATACGTTAAGGCTTGCGCTGGCAGTGGGGGAGATATTACAAAATAATGGGATTGACGTGGAGTATACCAGAACGACTGACGTTTATGAAACCCCATTTCAGAAAGCGACGGAAGCCAACGAGGCGGGAGTGGATTTATTTATCTCCATTCACAGGAATTCATTTCCCACAGATAACACGGCGTATGGCGTGGAATCTCTTGTCTACGATTTGTCAGGATTAAAATATGAAATTGCCGAATCCATTGATCAGCAGCTAGAAACGGTGGGTTTCCGTGACCTGGGCGTAAAAGCGCGGCCGAATCTGGTGGTGCTGAAACGGACAAATATGCCGGCGGTATTGGTGGAGGTTGGATTTATCAATTCCGATGTGGATAATGAACTGTTTGACGCCAACTTTGACGATATTGCGCTGGCGATTGCAGACGGAATCTTAGATGTATTAAGGAGCCAGGGATTGGTGCCGGATGAAGAATCAAACGGAGGAAATACGCCGGGAGGCGGAATGAGGCCGGGATACCGGGTTCAGGTAGGGGCGTTTCGTAACCAGCAGTATGCGGGGCGTTTGCTCAATGAACTTCTCGAGCAGGATTATCCGGCATATCTGATTGATTCCGGGGACTTTATCCGGGTACAGGTGGGGGATTATGCCGATATGAACCGGGCGGTGGAGATGGAACGAAGACTAAAAAGAGACGGGTACCAGACGGTACTGATCAGAAGTTGAAAAAACGTATTTACAAATGCGGCGGACAGGATTATAATAAGAGAAGCAGATAATGTTACTGCAACCACCGAATTCTGAAAAAAGAATATAGAAGTCTTTGTGGCAGGGTGCAAGTCCCTACCGATGGTATAGTCCATGACCCGCGAAAGCGGCTGATCTGGTGACCTTTTAGGAGGAATTCCAGAACCGACGGTATAGTCCGGATGAGAAAAGACATTTTCTGCAGATATGCCCGGGACTCTTTTGTTCCGGGTTTTTTATGAATACTTTTATTAGGAGGATTGGTGAGATGAGCCAGACAAACGAGACAATGAGTCAAAACGTAGCAACAAGCAGTAAAGCAGGAATCAAAGTAAAGACGATTGCTTTTGTGGGACTTATGGGAGGGGTAAGCGCAATTCTGATGCTGTTTCGGTTTCCGATTCCGTTTATGCCGCCGTTTATGTCCTTTGATCTTTCCGGCGTGATGGAGATGCTGGGAGGCTATATGTTTGGGCCGGTAGCAGCATTCTGCATTATTGTGGTAAAGATATTACTGCAGTTAGTAATTCAGGGGTCGTTCTCTCTGGGGACAGGGGAGCTTCAGGGAATTATTCTCAGCAGTTGTTATGTCCTTCCGGCAATATTCATTTATCACAGGAAAAAGACAAAGAAGACGGCGGCGGCAGGCATGGCGGTAAGTACGGCGCTTGTGGCGGTAGTTGCGGTATTTACAAATCTATATATGATTATTCCGTTCTATGTAAATCTTTTCGGAATGACAATGGATGACATCATCGCGATGTGTACGGCTGTAAACCCGGCGATGAAGGATGCTGTGACGATGGCGCTGTTCGGGATTCTTCCGTTTAACCTGATTAAATACGGAGCAACCTCTATACTGACATTCCTTCTGTATAAGAGGCTGAGCCGGTTTATCAAGGGAATTATCGATAAATAGGAGAGAAGCTGCCAGCGTCTGTCAGAGTTTTTGTTGGGAAGACGAAGAAATTAGAATTGAAAAGAAATGGAGACAGGAATATGAAATTTACACTAGATAAGGCGATTACATACGGGGCGGCCGTAGAGCGGATGTTTGAGATGCTGGGGACAGATAAGATTATGGCTCTTGCATCCAGTAAGGATGATTATGTAATGGTGCGCAACGTAAGCTGCCTTTTTTACGATGAGAAGATTTATTTCAAAACAGACAAAAACTTCAGAAAGACGAAACAATTGTTGGAAAATCCGCAGGTGGCTATGTGCTGGAGCGGTATTCAGGTAGAAGGACTTGCTGAAAATAAAGGATTGGTTGTAGACGAACCGGGACGGAGATTTGAAGAGGGTTATAAGAAATACCTGTGGGAGAGTTACAACAAATACAGTCACGAGGACACAGAGATACTTGTGGAAGTATCTCCCAAGTACGTAGAGATTTGGGATACCAGCGAAGAAGGCTATGCGTTCCAGCTTTTCCTGGATTTTGATAAAAAAACGGTAGAAGTAAAACAATATGACCAAAAATAGGACTGCATAGAAAAATAATTTTGAGAGCGGGGAATAAAGTACCCTCTCTCATTTTTTTGAAATGGATATTCTAATTAATAAGTTGTTTTGCAATCGCAGAGAAATGTGTTAAGATAGTGTTGCTGTTTATGGAGAAATTTCCAGTCAGTAACGGACTTGAACCGATCAGGAATAAACAAAAGAAGAAGGAGTTACATATGAAGACAAAGAATGGTCTGATACTATTTTTAGCGGCATTTATCTGGGGGACGGCTTTTGTGGCCCAGAGTATGGGAATGGACTATCTGGGGCCTTTTGGATTTAACGGGATCCGAAGCTTGGTAGGGGGCGTTTCGCTGCTTCCCTGTATTGCGGCGCTGAGCCAGGTGAACCGAAAAGCGAGGCGGGAAGAAAAGGGAGCCATGCAGGGCGACAGAAAAACGTTGGTGACGGGAGGCGTTTGTTGCGGATTGTGTTTGTTTGCGGCAAGCAGTCTGCAGCAGATAGGGATTCAATATACCACCGTTGGAAAAGCCGGATTCATCACAGCTTTTTATATCGTGCTTGTTCCGGTATTCGGCATTTTCCTGAAAAAGCATATCGGCTGGAAAGTGTGGGTGGCAGTGGCTCTTTCCCTTGTAGGTTTATACTTCCTGTGTATTACAGAGGCATTTACCATTGGAAAAGGAGATATTTATGTGTTTGTATGCGCGCTGATATTTTCGCTGCATATTCTGGTGATTGATTATTTTGCCCCGAAAACCGACGGGGTAAAAATGTCCTGTATTCAGTTTTTTGTGGTAGGAATCCTCTCGCTGCCTTTTGTGCTTGCTTTTGAGACGGTTACGCCAGAGGCGGTGTTAAAGAGCGTGGGGCCGATTCTGTATGCGGGCGTCATGTCCAGCGGCGTGGCGTATACCTTACAGATTATCGGACAGAAGAATATGAATCCGGCGGTCGCGTCGCTGATTCTCAGTTTAGAATCCAGCATTTCTGTACTTGCGGGCTGGGTGGTTCTGGGGCAGAATTTGTCGGCAAGGGAAGGAATTGGCTGCGTAATGATGTTTGCCGCTATTATTCTGGCGCAGATTCCGAGTATGGAGAAGAAATGATTGACAATTGACGGATGTAGTGGGAAAAGTAAAAAAATTTTAAAGAAACGCTTACATTGAGTTGAAGTTTCTGTTACAATATAGATAGGAATGGGAATCCGCATCGCTGAATTACAGGCCGGGCGGATTTTTCTATCACTATTATTAAGTAGAGATGTCAGCAAGGAAGGCCCAAGCAGTAGTATAAGGACAGGTAGTCAAGTTTCAGAGGAAAGGAGAATGGGAATGTTCAAACCAGGAACGTATATCGTATGTGGGCAGCATGGCGTGTGCCGAGTAGAAGGCGTAGGCAAATTACAGTTGACAGAGGCATCCGGTGACAAAGATTACTACACATTATCAAAGGTTTATTCCAGGGGCGGAGTGCTGTATGTTCCGGCAGACAGCGAGAAGATCGTAATGCGCCCGGTAATTTCAAAAGAAGAAGCAGACGAGCTGATCAGGCATATGCGGGAAATCGATATGCTGCAGATCGACAATGAGAAGCGGAAAGAGGACATATTCAAGCAGGCCTTTAGAACCTGCGATTCTAGAGAATGGGTGAAGGTAATTAAGACATTATATGAAAGAAAAAAGCTCAGGCTTGCTAAAGGAAAGAAGGTAACGGCAAGCGACGAGAGGTTCTTGCGGACGGCGCAGGACAACCTGTTCGGAGAGTTGGCGGTTTCTCTGGGAATTGATAAGAACGACGTAGAACAGTACATTATGGACAGGATTGACGGAGTGGTGAAATGAGATTTGTAATACAGAGGGTAGCGAACGCAAATGTAAAGATAAACGGCGAGACGGTAGGGGCAATCGGAAAAGGATTTATGGTATTGATCGGGGTGTCGGATACGGACACGACAGAGATTGCGGACAAGATGGTAAAGAAGATGATTGGACTTCGGATTTTTGAGGACGAACAGGGAAAGACGAATTTGTCTTTGGATACGGTAGGCGGAGGACTGCTTTTGATTTCCCAGTTCACACTGTATGCGGATTGTAAGAAAGGGAATCGCCCCAGCTTTATCCGGGCCGGAAAACCGGAGATGGCGCAGGAGATGTACGAATATATTATTGCAAGATGTAAGGAGTCTGTTGCGGTTGTAGAGAGAGGAAGCTTTGGCGCGGATATGAAGGTAAGCCTGACGAACGACGGACCGTTTACCATTCTGCTGGATTCGGATATGTTGTAATAACCTTTGAGGAAGCCGGCAGATAACCGCGCAGAGATTTGGAGGAGAATATATTTCGATTATAAGAATACAAGTAATGAAAGAGGTCGGATACCGGCCTCTTTTTTGAATGTTGCGGGCATGCTGTCAGTAAATGCTGCCAAAGCATGACGACGTACAGAAAGTGTCCTCGAAAAGCCATGGATATTGGGGAAAGATTCTTGGGACAAGTTCCACCGATTGCTAAAATATGCAGGATTCCTGTGCTATGATAATCCAAAATTCAGGGTGAGGTGAGTATAAAATGGAAGGACAATTTCCGAAAAATGTGAAACAGGTGGGCAACGTCAGCGACAGCCCTAAAATTTATGTGGAAGACTATGTTGACACATATTTCAGCCAGTTGACGGAACAGGGGAGAGAATCGCTGGTTGGCGTTTTCCTAATTGGAAAAAATACGGTGATTGAGGAACAGGAATGCATTTTTGTGACCGGCGCGGTTCAAATGAAAGATTTAGATACGGAGGCCAAAGAGCTATCCATTGGAGAAGAGCATTTGGAAATGGCAAAGACGGAGAGCAGGGATTATTTTCACGGGGAAGAGATTATTGGTTGGATGCTATTTATGCCGGGACATCCGGTGGGGCTTAGCAGCAGTATGATACGAGTGCATGAAAAACTGTTTCCCATGAAAAACAGTCTTTTTATTCTGAGAGATGCGGAGGGGGAAGAACTTCTCTATGCATACAAGTTCCATGAACTAATGCAGATGGGAGGGCATTATATCTTCTATGAGAAGAATCCCGATATGCAGAATTATATGATTAGCGAGCGTAAACAGATCGGCGTGACACCCAGTGAAGTGGTTGAGGATCGAGCTGCAAAGGATTTTCGCAGTACCGTAAGGGGACGGATGGAAGTCAGGGAGCAGCGCAGAGAGTCAAGATACGTATATCTGACCAGCGTGCTGCTCGTAATTGTCGTACTGGCAATCGGTATCTCGACCATGAATAATTATGATAAAATGAATTCAGTACAGACGTCGATAGAGACGTTATCTTCCGCAATGCAGCAATCGTCGTCGGATGATGAGGGACAAGCAGAGCGGGAGACCCCAAAGATACAGGGGGATATAGGGGAAGAAGGCCAGGAAAATATTGGTCTGCAGGCAGAAGAACAGCAGATGGAACCGGCTGTCTCCACAGTTCAGGAAGAGTTAGATAGTGAAGAAGATTATTATATTGTACAGAAAGGAGATACGCTGGATATTATCAGCGAAAAGGTCTATGGCACAATTTCCAAGACAGATGCGATTCGCCAGAAAAATGGGCTTGAGGATGGAAATCTGATAATCATCGGACAAAAATTGTTATTACCTTAAAAGTATGCTATAATGGGCGGATAGAATTGACTTTAATAGGGGTAATGATATGAAGCATAAGAAAAAGACGGATTTTCATGTTGTTCAGAATACCGAAGATGTTACAGAACTCGTGATCGACAAAGTGCTGGCGGAACTCAGGGAGGAGGATGGAATTCAGGAGGACATTGAAGAGCAGGTGCGCCAGCATAAGAAAAACCGCAGGATCCGGATTACAGCGATTAGTACGCTCGCACTTGTTGCGGCAATCACTATTTTTCTTATCATTCATCTGCAGACATATACGTCGGCCAGAGTTATTACGAAGTATGAAAACGGCAGCGATGGGAATGTTAATTATATACAGTTTGCGGATGGTATGCTGAAATATAGTAAAGACGGTATTGCGCTGGTGAACCGAAAGGGGAAGGAAGCCTGGAACCAGCCTTACCAGATTAAAAATCCGATTGTCGATACCTATTATAATGAAGCGGCCGTGGTAGCGGATAAAGGCGGCAATACGATGATGGTGCTGGATC
This sequence comes from uncultured Dorea sp., assembly GCA_910588745.1. GTDB lineage: Bacteria > Bacillota > Clostridia > Lachnospirales > Lachnospiraceae > Claveliimonas. The sequence goes on from CAJURK010000030.1 coordinate 35,888, forward strand.
GGGAAGGATTGAAGGGAGAGATACAAACTACGCTTCCGGTGGAGAAGGCGGTAGTATCGGCGCAGGGAATTGTCTGCGCAGTTTTAAAAAATGATACATCGCCTAAGATCATCTGCTATGATGCGGCCGGGAATCTCCTGGTTGAGCTGGCCACGTCGCTTACCGGAACGGGATATCCGATGGATGTGGGTATTTCAGAGGACGGAAAACTTTTGTTGGTGTCCTATCTGTGCGTACAGGACGGAAAACTGGTAACAAAGGTAAAGTATTATAATTTTGAAGGAGAAAAAGATAGGATCCAGGATTATGAGGTGACAGGAGATGATTATGAAAATATAGTAGCGCCATCGGCATTTTTTATGAATCTTAAGACGTCGGTAGTTGTGGGCGACGACAGAATGTTTTTCTACAGCGGAGAGGGGAAGCCGAAGCTGGAAAAAACGGTACTGCTAAATAAAAAAATAAAGAGCGTATTCCATAGCAGCCGTTACGTAGGACTCATTTTGAAAAATGAGCGGAAGGCCGGATACGAACTGTGTTTGTTTAACGCTTCCGGAAAAAAAGTTATGTCCGAAGAATTTACAGGGGATTTTTCCAATGTAAAGATTAGTGGAAACCAGGTACTTATGTATGACGGAAAGAAATGCAGCGTGTATACCCGGACCGGTATTCACAAGTATGACGGAGAGTTAGACAGTAATATTCTTGAGATTTTTCCTGTAGTAGGAGTAAATAAATACATAGTGATAAGTACAAACGGAATGGATGTTATTCGGTTTGTAAAATAAGGAGAAATGTATGAACTGGTTATTAAGCATTATTGGGATCAGCTTTCTGATCGGATTGATTGTAGGAATTATGAGAGGCGCGGTGAAAATAGCGGTATCGCTGCTTGCGACTTTGATTACTTTTGTGCTGGTGTTCTTTTTGACGCCTTATGTATCTAAAGGAATTACGGCGCTGACGCCTATCCAGGAGGTTGTAGAAACAAAGACCGAGTCCGTAATTGCCGGTATGGTAACGGATGCTGTCACGGAACAGACCGGCGTCGGGTCAGGGGACGCGGCCGCCATCCGCAATGCCTTAAGCGCAGCGGGAATTAAAGATGAACAGCTTGGGAAATTCGGCATTACCGTGGAGGATATTGTAGAGGGGAAAATTAGCGGCAATGAACTTGCAGAGATGGGGATTTCCAGAAATATTCTGGACGGACTTAAGAATAAAGAGGGCGGAACAGACGAAACAGCCGAGGCAGTAGATATTCCCAGAGATATGCAGATAGCTGCAATTGAAGGCGCGGATATTCCTCAAGTGTTCAAAAATCTTCTGCTGACCAATAATAACAGTAAAATATATGATAAGTTGGGGGTAACCAATTTTGCGGCTTATATCGCGAAATATACGGCTCAGGTCGTAGTAAACATAACCGCGTTTCTCCTGACGTTTATTGTAGTGAGTATTATTCTGCGGGCAATTATATTCTCTCTGAACGTTATTGCGGACCTTCCGGGGTTTGGGCTTATGAACCGGCTTGCGGGAGGGGCGCTGGGGATGTTAGGCGTATTGATTCTCGTCTGGGTGGTATTTGTGATGATTACGCTGCTTTATACAACGGAGATTGGAAAAGAGATGTTTGAGATGATTCAGTCGAATCGTATGTTGTCCGTTATTTATGAGCATAATCCGATCATGAAGCTTGCCACTACGCTCAGACTGTAGAAAAACGGCGAAATTAGGAAGAAAGATTTTATTATTTTGCGTAAAAAATACTTGCAGAATTTGTGGAGGAGAGGTATACTGAACAAGTGGTGTTAAGAACGCCTATTCCTCGATAGCTCAATGGTAGAGCACACGGCTGTTAACCGTGGGGTTGTTGGTTCGAGCCCAACTCGGGGAGTTTGAAAAAGCCCGTAAACATCAGCGTTTGCGGGTTTTCTTTGTTTAAATGTCAAGCCTTGAAAGAGGCACAATAGATCGCATGGCTGCAAAGATAAGCATGTGAGTGTTAACCGAAAATGAACCGGGATCGCGCTGCATTTCGTATTCTGGCTGTAACTGCCTGATAGTAAACAATACTTTTTCTGGAATCAGGTTTGGAGAATCCAACGATTATGACACCGGCTGAATTTCTCAACATAGAATAAAAACAGCTTTGTATGGCAGGGCCGGAAACTGTAACAGCTTCCGGCCCTGTCTTTTTACACCTGCCGTATCTCATTTTTCAGCATACGCTTGATCTTGTCGCTCATGGTCTCCGTG
>CAJURK010000031.1:0-21402 GCA_910588745.1 uncultured Dorea sp.
CGAAGTGAGTCTCGGGCTGATACCCCGCAGCTTGCTGCGGGGAGTTTCATTAATATATGAAATTGTTTTCTGCAAGTTGTAATACGCCGCTGCAAATTCCAAAAATATGCAGAAACATACAGTTTCTATTATAGTACAACAAAAGCTGATTGTAAATGGATAACCAGAATTATAAATGCCGGCTATAGTTCTTCAAATTTTGCTACCGGTATTTTATGGGATAAGGCGTCCAGCAGCTCGGAAGAGTCGAAAGTACGTCCGACTTTCAGAGAAAGACGGAGCAGTATATGCCCTTTTTTTATTTTTTTTGAATCGTCGTTTATGCTGATGTTTATTACGTGGCCTTCGCAGGTCCGTATGGTATCCAGTACGCAGGGGATGTCTTCAGGAACGGTAATTTCTATCAGCAGTTCCATGCCGATAAGAGTGGAAGAATGGCCCTCCAGTTTATGCAGGATAATCATAACTACAAGCATAGTAGCGGTGGCCAGCAGTCCCCCTTCAAAGTATCCGCCGCCGTAAGCAAGCCCGATGCATGCGGTTGTCCATAATCCTGCGGCGGTAGTAAGCCCGGTTACCCGTTTTCCTGTTGCAAGGATTGTACCGGCGCCGAGAAACCCCATGCCGTTTATTACCTGGGCGCCCAGGCGGGCGGGGTCGGCCGCGGGATTTATGGCGGTTACCAGATAATGATCCACACACATAACGATACATGCGCCTAAGGATACTAGAATATGCGTTCTGAGGCCCGCCGCCCTGCCTGCCCTTCCGCGCTCAAATCCGATCAGGCCGGCAGAGACGGAGGAAAGTAAAATGCGCAGCGCAATGGAAAGAAATGAAAACTCGCGGATTCCGTCAAATACTGTTAACATGTTTTCTGCCTCCTTGCTGTTCCGATGATATACATCAGATTGTGAATTCCTGGCGGATGTCGGGAGTGTATATCTCGCCGTCATAGGCGGAGCCTGCGCGGATTCTCATGAAAGGAATGTCGCCGTCGCTTGGCAGATGGAACAGGCATAAGCTTTTTACACGTCCGTTCGATGCGGTCTGCCCTGCCTGGATATCCGTCATATGTCCGGCGCCGGTGGTGTGCCTGGTTCCCATAGAGATCGTTGCCTCGCAGATGAGTAAGTCCGCTTCTGACAGGAATTCCGCGTGGGAAGGGTCGTAGGTAGTATCGGTGTAATATACCAGCGTTTTTCCGTCTTTCTCTATGCGGAACGCATAGCATTCGATGGTGTGATTTACTTTCTTGACGCTAATATCGGCTCCGGCTATGCGGATTTTCATGCCGTCGCTTAATGCATGGGTATTGCAGAAAGGATACTGTACGGCGTCCCACATGGTAGCGGGCGTCGGCGGTGCGTAGACCTGCGGCTTATCAGTTCTTAACCCTACCCGGAGGGCATAATTAACGGCATAGTAGAGGCAGCCGATGTCCCCCATATGGTCGTAGTGGAGATGGGACAGCAATACGCCCTGAAACTGGTCGGTAAGATTGGCGTATTCAAAATACTTGGACAGAACGCCGCCGCCGCAGTCCAAGAGAAATTTTCCTTCGCTTGTGGTGACCAGAACGCCGCAGGTTGCTCCGCCGGGCTGGGGAAAGGCGCCCCACCAGCCTAATAGATTTACCTTAAACGTGAAATTATTCATTTAACCACACCGCCTTCTGGATATCAATTGCAATGTCCGTACCTTCCGGACGGATAAAATCTACGCTGGAAAGCAGACGGAACATCTCGCATCCGGGAGCCTCTAAGTAGTATTCGATTTGACTGCCCTGGTACAGCGCTCTGCGGATATGCGCCTGAAAGGGCGAAGCCTTGCCGGGAACCATATGATGGGCTCGGACGGCGATAAATCCCTGCTCCTTTGCATTTTCTACATAAGGTACTTTCATTTTATAGCAGCCGGCGGCTGTAATATCCATCATTCCGTCCTTGTCCGGACCGGAACCGGCCGTTCTTGCAGCGGGCAGGATGTTGGCGGAACCGATAAATTTGGCCACAAAGGTATTGACGGGTTCCTCATACAGCTCATGGGGAGACGCAAATTGCTCCAGCACGCCTTTTCGGACTACCGCTACCTTATCGGACATGGTCATGGCTTCAATCTGGTCGTGGGTCACATTAATGATGGTAATATGCTGGGTTCGCTGAATTTCTTTGATCTCGCCGCGCATTTCTTCTCTCAGGGCGGCGTCCAAGTTGGATAAAGGTTCGTCGAGCAGGAGGAGCTTTGGCTTCATAACCAGCGCGCGGGCTAAGGCCACGCGCTGCTGCTGGCCGCCGGACAGCTCATGGGCCATGCGGTTTTCCAATCCTTCCATGTGTACGACCTTTAAGACGCGCATTACCTCGGTCTGGATGATATCCTTGCTGACTTTGCGAAGCTTTAAGGGGTAGGCGACGTTATCAAAAACTTTCATGTGGGGCCATACGGCATAGGACTGAAAGACCATGCCTACGTTGCGCTTCTCGGGAACAACGGGAGCCACCCGATTTTCCACGTCAACCAGAAGACGGTCGTCCAGATAAATCTGTCCCCCGGTAGGTTCGATGAAACCTGCGATCATACGGAGGATGGTGGTTTTTCCGCAGCCGGAGGGTCCTACGATGGTCAATAGTTTACTGTCTTCTACTTCTATATTTACTTTATTTACTACGGTGTGGTCCCCGTAGGATTTTGTCAGATTTCGGATCGATAATTTTCCCATGGTAAATGCCTCCTTTATTCATCTTTATCGGTTAGGGAGTTGACAAACAGGTTGATTACAACAACCAGTATAATCAGTATGATAGCAATTGCGGCGGTTAAAAGGATACGGCCTTCTTCTTTGGCGGAAAACACGATGGTTCCTACGGTTTCATTTCCCACAGACCACAGCAGACCCGATAAGGAAAGCTCGGAAATGGTAGGCGCAACTACCAGGAAAAATGAACTGATCAGGCTGTTCTTTAGTAAAGGCAGCATAACGTCGCAGAAAGCGCGGAGCTGGGAAGCGCCGGAAATGCGGGCTGCTTCTTCTAAGGACGCGTCAATCTGGCTGATGGCGCCGGAAATATTATTGTATCCCAGATTCATAAACCGGGCGATATATGCGATCAGCAGGATCCAGATGGTATTGTAAAGCCGGATGCCGAGTGTGGGCTGCGAAAACGCCAGTATCATGGACAGAGCGATGATAACGCCGGGTACTGCGTAAGGCAGCACAACAACAAGCTGCATAAAGCGGACGCCCTTAATGCCTCTGACGCCGCCCCGGATTGTTATGTACGCGATAATTAAGGTAACAAGCGTGATAATTATGCTGGCTGTCACGGAAAGGAACAGGCTGTTTTTAAAGGCTCTGGCAACGTTCTGGATCTGAAGCATCTGGGCAAAATTCTGAAAGGTCATATTCTCCATGCCAAAAGGCAGGCCGTAAGTCTTGGTCAGCGAGGTAACCAAGGTGGCGATAATGGGAGCGCAGGTGGTGAACAGGAAAAAGATCACCAGGAATAGGAAAAGTATCCACCGGGCCGGCTTCGCCAGGCGCGTAGGTTCCACGGCGGCGCTCTTGCCGCTTACGACAACGAATTTATTGGTAGCCAGAACCTTATTGTATACCCACAAACCGATCAGGCCGAACAGGGATAAGAATAAGGAATAGGCGGACGCAATCTGAAGATTGTTGGCAATGGAAGAGTTGCATATCATGTAATAAATCTGGGTGGTCATCAGGTGGATCTGATTTGGCGCGCCCAGCACGGAGGATACGCCGAAATCAGACAGGATGAACATAAAGGTTAACAACATGGCGCCCAGAATCGAAGGGGTAATCAAAGGAAGCGTAATGTCCCTTAAGGTACGCCAGGGAGATGCGCCGGAGATGCGGGCGGCTTCTTCTACAGACGCGGAAATACGCTTCATGGTTGGCAGTACTACGATAAACGATACTGCATAGCGGTACATGGACATGATGAAAATCATGCCGCCCAGACTGTAAATGTTAAGCGGCGCCTGCTCCAAATGGAACGCGGACATCAGAAATTTGTTAAAGTATCCTACCGGCCCCAGCAGGAATGTCCAGGCAATCGCGCCGATGAAAGGCGGGATGAAGTATGGGATAGATAATAGCCGTTTCCAGTATTTCACACCGGGAACGTTAGTTCTTACAACCACCCAGGATAAGAACACGCCGATGACGGTGGAAAAAATACTGGCTGGAATGACCACGATAAATGAGTTTTTCATACTTTTTAAAATACCAGGATCGGAAAAGACCGTAGCATAATTTCCCAGGCCGTATCCACCGTCTACTTTCAGACTGTTGATGATTAGGCGTATGGAAGGGTATATAACGGTCAGCGCAAGAAAAGCTACAACGATCCACCATATAGCGGTGGGAGCCAGGGAACCTCTTGCAGAAGAGGAATCGTTTTTTCGGAACATAGCAGTATCACGTCCTTTCGAGTAATATATATGTTTGGCGGGCGCCGGAATTATGTAAGCGGTATTGTTCTTATAAGCAGCAGAAGCCGCTTTTAATCCAGGCTTCTGCTTGGTATTTTTTGCGGTCCGCATCCGGCGTTCGGGCCGTCCGGGCGTCAAATGCGAATGAAAGCGGTTTGTTACTGTGTTCCAAACATTTTGGAGAATTTGTCAAGCATATCGCTGGAATTTTCTCTCATATATTCCGTGTCCATAGGCAGTACCTTGATGTCGTCGATAGTCGGCACTTCGCTTCCTTCGGCCGCCTCGCTGATAATCGGAACATATCCCTGGTCTACGAACAGCTTCTGTGTGTCGGGTTCAAACATATAATCAACAAAAGCCTTCGCGGCCTCTACGCTTTCTTCCGGCATCGTGTTTAACAGGCAGAGAGGCGTAGGGATCAGTACGGAACCGGATTCGGGATATACATAGTCTACCGGGGAACCTTCATTTTTAGCGTTGCGCGGCAGGTAGTCTACGATGACCGCGCCCTTGTATTCGCCGGAGGAAACCTTGGTTAAAAGGGTTCCGTTGGACTGTTCCATCTTTACGTCGTTGTCAGCCAGATCCTGATACCAGTCCCAGCCGACTATGCTTTCGTTGTCAGGCTCTACGTGAACGGACAGGGTAGTCATGGCGCCGCCGGAGTAAGCCGGATTGGCCAGCGCCAGAGAACCGGCGTAATCGCTGGTCGTCACGTCGGCCCAGTCCTTCGGAGCGGCGTCAATCTGCGTGGTGTTGTAGGACAGCACGGAGTAGATGGCGCGGACTTCATGTCCCATACCTTCATTATATTTATATGTGTCAGGAACAGAAGCAACGCTTTCTGGAGAATAATGGAGGATGAGTCCCTCGTCGTCCAGATCATACATATAGGCCAGATCGGCGAACCACAGGATACAGGCGTCGGTGCCGCCGGCATCCAGCTCGGTAGACAGCTTTGTTTTCACGTCGCCGGTACCAGAACGGTACAGTTCATAGGTAATTCCCGGATTCTTGGCTACGAAATCGTCAAGCATTTCGGTAACCAGATCTTGGGGTTCGGATGTGTAGATGACCAGATGCCCGCCCGAGCCTTCGTCTGATTTCTCGTCCCCGCCGGTATCTGAGGGTTTTTCATCGGATGCGCATCCGATGAGAGTGAACATGAGCATAAGACATACAAAAAGTGACAAAAAACGTTTCATTTGTGAACCTCCTTCCAGTTCGTTCTCTTAAAGAGTGAAATGATATTTACTTTTGTAAAAATAAAGTTTAATAACTTTAATTTACTTTTTTAGATTACCACGAAACTAGAAAAGTGTAAAGAGAATATTGAGCAAAAATACATAATTTTGTCTAAAAAAGATGGAGTTTATTTATACAATATAAAGAAAATAAATTGATTATTGATAGAGAAATGAATAAAAGAAGTGGATAAAATGAAAAAATATTGTCTATTTTTTATCGAATGCAATAATATTAACAAATGTAAAAAAGAAATATAAAAATGCTTGATATATACAAAAAAGAGAGATATAATATTTTAAGAAAGAGGTGAGATATTATTATGAATATTATTGACTTACATACACATACAACGGCTTCGGACGGTTCTTACACACCGGCGGAGTTAATCCGATATGCGAAAGAAAAGGGGTTGTCCGCTATTGCGGTTACAGATCATGATACGGTCGCGGGGGCGGCGGAAGCGGTTAAGGAAGGGCTGCGGCTCGGAATCAGGGTGATTCCTGGAGTAGAACTCAGCACTAGGCTGGACGACTGCGACGTTCATATGACCGGACTCTTTGTAGATTATCAGAATGAAGATTTGCTGCGCCGTCTGAAAGATATGGCGGTCTGCCGCAGCGACAGGAATTTCAAAATGGTGGATAAGCTTAAGCAGGCGGGATTTCAGATTGACCGAAGCGATTTGGAAAAGCTGGGAAACGGCAAAGTACTGGCAAGGGGGCATATTGCGCAGATTCTGATTGCCAGGGGATATGCCGATGATCTGCGCGAGGCCCTTAGAAAGTATCTCAGTAAAGGCGCGCCGGGTTATATTCAGAAAGAAGTATTATCCCCGCCGGAATGCATTCGGTTGGTGCATAATGCGGGAGGACTGATATTTGTAGCCCATATGCACCAGATTGACCCGGAGCATCCGGAGCATTGTATAGAGATATGCCGCAGGTTGATTAAGATGGGAGCCGACGGATTGGAAACGAGATACTGTGAATTTGACGACTGGTGGAGGAAGGCAGCGGAATCCGTCGCCGTCCAGTTCGACTGCCTTCGTTCCGGAGGGAGCGATTTTCATGGAACTATGAAGAAGGGGCTGGATCTGGCGTGCGGATATGGGGATTTGGAGGTGCCGTATGATTTCTTGGAGGCCATGGAGAGGAAGCTTTCAGGCGCTGGCGTTTTGGCGCGGGTGTGAAGAACTGACGGAATTATAGATAGCGGCAATTTTTGGGACGTAGGAGATTTTATTTCCTTTCGTCCTTTTTTAATGGAATAAAAAACTAGAAAACATCATAAACAGTCAAAAAACACTAAATTTGTGCAATACCAACTAAATAGAGTTTGATTTTTTGTGAAAAAGTATGATTGAAATTGAACGATTTTGGTGTTATAGTAATAACAGAAAGAAAACAGGAGGGAAAAAGATGATTTACACGGTTACTTTTAATCCGTCCCTTGACTACATCGTATCGGTGGAGGATTTTAAGCTCGGGCTTACCAACCGCACAGATTCCGAGCTGATGCTTCCGGGAGGAAAGGGGATTAACGTTTCAACGGTGCTGATGAATCTTGGTATCGAGAGTACGGCGCTGGGTTTTGTGGCTGGATTTACCGGTGATGAGATTGTGAGAAGATTGAAGGAGATGGGTGTGAAAACCGGATTTATCCGGATTGAGGAAGGCGTTTCACGAATCAACCTGAAGCTGAAATCCATTGACGGAACGGAGATTAACGGGATGGGACCGGATATCAGCGATGCAAAGGCGAAGGAACTGATGAGACGGCTTGACTGTTTGCAGCAGGGTGATGTGCTGTTCTTGTCGGGAAGTATTCCGGCAGCTATGCCGGACGACGCATACCAGAAGATTATGAAGCTGCTTGACGGGAGGGGCGTTCAGATTGTCGTGGACGCGACCAAAGAGCTGCTTTTGAACGTGCTGGAGTACCGCCCCTTCCTGATTAAGCCCAATAATCATGAGCTGGGCGAGATATTCGGAACGGAGCTTAAGACCAGGGAAGACGTGGTGCCTTATGGCAGGAGGCTTCAAGAGCGGGGAGCGGCGAACGTCCTGGTTTCCATGGCGGGAGAAGGGGCGGTGCTGATTGACGCGGACGGCGGAGTACATAGCGCGCCGGCGCCAAAGGGCAGACTGGTAAACGGCGTAGGAGCGGGGGATTCCATGGTAGCGGGCTTTATGGCGGGCTGGATGGAGAGACAGGATTATGAATACGCGTTCCATATGGGCGTATCGGCAGGAAGCGCAAGTGCATTTTCAGAGAATTTGGCAACAAAAGACGAGATTGAGGCAGTTTACCGTCAAGTGTCCCGGAAATAGGACCGGAGAGACGGAAGATTTCGGTATGACAGCGTTAGATGGAGCAGGGATAGAAGCAGCGAACAATTCAAGAAGGTAGAAAGAGAGCAAGGAGGACGAACACATGAGAATTACAGATTTACTGGACAAGAGAAGTATTTCTCTGGACGGAGCGCCGAAGAATAAGCAGGAGGCGCTGGATCAGGCAATCGCTCTGATGAAGGGCAGCGATAAGATTAACGACCAGGAGGCGTACCGTAAGCAGGTGTATAAGAGAGAAGAGGAAGGAACCACCGGTATCGGCATGGGTATCGCAATCCCTCACGGCAAGTGCGGCGCAGTGGACAGACCGGGACTTGCCGCTATGGTTATCAAAGACGGCGTGGATTTTGATTCCCTTGACGGAGAGCCGGTTGACCTGCTGTTTCTGATCGCGGCGCCGGATACGGAGGATAACATCCATCTTGAGGTCTTAAGCAAGTTATCGATGATGTTGATGGACGACGATTTTACCCAGTCGCTGAAACATGCTTCTTCTGTGGATGAATTTATGGAGATTATCAATAAAGCGGACGAGGCGAGGCCGGATCTGAACGAGCAGTTTGGCGGAAGCGAACCGGAGCGGGCAGAAGAAAAACAGGTAAAGATTTTAGCCGTTACCGGATGCCCTACGGGAATTGCGCATACCTACATGGCGGCTGAGGGGATTGAAAAGGCCGCTAAGGCAAAGGGATGCTTTGTAAAGGTAGAGACCAGAGGTTCCGGCGGTGCGAAGAATGTGCTTACAGCGAAAGAAATTGAGGAAGCGGACGGCGTTATCGTCGCTGCGGATACCCAGGTTCCGATGGATCGGTTTGACGGGAAAAAAGTAATTGTCTGCCAGGTATCGGACGGAATCAGCAAGGCGGATCAGTTGGTTGACCGGGTGATACGGGGGGACGCGCCGGTATTTAAAAGTGAAAACGCGGCGGCTCAGACGGCGTCCGCCGGCGGCAAATCCGGAGGAGTAGGGCATCAGATTTATACGCAGCTTATGAACGGCGTATCCCATATGCTTCCATTCGTAGTGGGCGGCGGTATTCTGATTGCGATCGCTTTCCTGATTGACGGATTCTGCGTAGATATGAACGCTCTTTCAGAAGCGGAGCGGGCAAATTTTGGTACGATTACTCCGATTGCGGCTTTGTTTAAGAATATTGGAGGCGTGGCGTTTGGTTTCATGCTTCCGGTGCTGGCAGGCTTTATCGCTATGGCGATCGGCGACAGACCGGCGCTTGCGGTTGGTTTTGTGGGAGGCATGATGGCGGCAAGCGGAAGTTCCGGCTTCCTTGGGGCTCTTGTGGCAGGCTTTGCCGCAGGGTACATTATCAAGGCGTTGATTGCGGTATGCGGAAAGCTTCCGGACGCGCTGGAAAAAATAGCTCCCGTTCTCCTCTATCCATTGTTCGGTATTCTGATTATGGGACTTTTGATGACCTTTGTTGTAGAGCCGGTGATGGGCGCGGTTAACGGAGCCATGAATAACGGACTGATGAGCATGAGCGGCTCAAGCAAGGTGATTTTAGGAATGGTTCTTGGCGGAATGATGGCAATCGATATGGGAGGCCCGTTCAATAAGGCGGCGTATGTATTCGGTACGGCGGCAATAGCGGCAGGAAATTATGATATCATGGCGGCTGTTATGATCGGCGGTATGGTTCCTCCATGCGGAATCGCGCTTGCAACCCTGCTGTTTAAGAACAAATTTACCAAGGCAGAAAGAGAATCCGGGCCGACCAACTTTATCATGGGACTTGCATTTATCACAGAGGGTGCGATTCCATTTGCGGCGGCAGACCCCATCCATGTACTTCCTTCCTGCGTGGCAGGCTCGGCTGCTGCAGGCGCCTTATCCATGGCTTTCGGATGTACCCTGATGGCGCCTCACGGCGGAATCTTCGTATTCCCGGTAGTTGGAAACGCGCTGATGTACGTGATTGCGCTGATTGTTGGAACAATCATAAGCGCGGCGCTTTTGGGAGCGCTTAAGAAAAAAGCGGTTTAAACCGGGGATTGACCGGGCGGGAGCCGACGGCCTTATCGGCATAGGCCGAGGGTATTCATAGAAAATGTAAAAAACTTACGCCTGTTAAGCGTCCGCTTTGGCAATGAGGACGGAGCTTGACGGGCGTAAGTTTTTCTGCCGAAACAGCTTGCTCTTGACTGTGAAAAGAGGATGGGGTATGCTACACATAGCTGCTGAAATGACAGAAATTTAGTTAGATTTGAGGACTGACGGAATATGCTTACAGAACAGAGATATGAATTGATATTACGGTTGTTGGAGGATAAGAAGAGCATTACGGTAAATGAGGTGCGGGATCTGCTCCAGATTTCCGAATCTACGGTGCGGAGAGACATTACGGCTTTGGATAAGGCGGGGAAACTTACGAAAGTATTCGGCGGTGCGGTTTTGAAGAATTACCATACATTTACTATACAGGAACCGACGGTTGCCCAGAAGAAAGAGCTGAATTTGGAGGAGAAGAGAAGGATCGCCAAATACGCCGTTTCGCTGGTGGAGCCGAATGGTTTTATCTATCTGGATGCAGGAACGACCACGGGGTGCATGTTGGATTATCTGGTGGATTCCAGCGTGACTTATGTGACGAACGGAGTGTCCCATGCACAGAGGCTGGTGAAGAAAGGTATGAAGGTTATTCTCCTAGGGGGGGAACTCAAGGCTACGACAGAGGCCGTGATCGGAAGCCAGGCCGTGCAGATCCTTATGAACTACCATTTTTCAAAGGGGTTCTTCGGCGCTAATGGAATTACAAAGAAAGCGGGATTCACCACGCCGGATATCAATGAAGCCGCCGTAAAGAGCATGGCGATGGAACAGTGCGAGACCTGCTATGTGGTGGCGGATTCGTCTAAGTTCGACACGGTGGGTTCCGTCAGTTTTTCTACGTTTTATAAAGGTACGATCCTGACGGATAAGATTGTAAAGGGGTATGAGGAGCAGAAACATATTATAGCCGTACCGTAGGAGGTTCGGCCCGGGATATTCAAAGCCGCGCAGAAATTCTTGGAGCGGCTTTTTTTTCCTCTTTTCTGCTTTGGTTTTTGTAATCATATCATAGGACTGGCGGAAACATGCGCAGCTGCACCTTTTTGCCGCATAGGGCGCCGTGTGCAATAAAAAAGGATTTCCAAATCAGGAAATCCTTCTGTTAAGAGCGACAGACGGGGTTCGAACCCGCGACCCCAACCTTGGCAAGGTTGTACTCTACCAACTGAGCCACTGTCGCAAATCTTTTATTGTTCCTCAGAACAATATTTACTATACTACACAGAAAAAAGAAAGTCAACACTTTTTTTGAAAAAATTTTAATGGGCGAATTTTACCGGTTCAAGAGCCGCGGTTCAAGGCTTAGGGCAGGCGCGCCCGAATATGATAATTTTAGACGGATTTGCAAATATTGCTGTGAATCATAATGGGATGTGCTATAATGCACATGTTACTTGCTTTGGATGAGGAACGGCAATTGGAGAGACGGATGAGGAGGGATTGCGATGAAACTTCAGATCTATCATACGGTAAATGCGGGCCTGTATCTCTGGAATGGGAAGACCGGACTTTTGATCGATGGACTGCATACCGGAAAGGAGGCGGGATTTTCCGATACTCCTGAGAGATATATCCGGATGATGGAAGAGCGGAAGGGATTTTTTGGACAGACAAACGACCTGTTGTTTACGCATACCCATAGAGATCACTATGATAAGGGATTGACAGAAAAATTTTTGGAGAAAAACCCGGACAGTTTTATTTACGGACCGGGACTTGACAGGAATAGGGTTCAGTCAGTACTATTAGAAAAGGGCGTTTTTGAAGCACGTTTAAGAGACTACATAATTTATGCCTTTGAGACGCGGCATGATGGGAAGGATTACGCGTGGGTACCCCATTACTCTTATCTGATTCAGGCAGGAGAGCAGCGGCTGTGGATCAGCGGGGACGCCGCGCTTACGCCGTTTCTTGCGGAGCAGGTGAAGGCGCTGTGCGGCGGCGCGGGATGTTACGCGGCGTTTGTGATGGTTTATCAGCCGGGAAGCCGGTCAGGAAGGAAATTTTTACAAAGCCTGCTGCCGGAGAATATTTACCTCTATCATTTGCCTTATCAAGAAGAGGACGGATTTCATTATTATCGCATGGCAGAGACTGTGACGGACAAATGCAGAAAAGAGGGTATCCTGATAAAGAGGCTTCGCAAAGACAGCTTTATCGAGGAATAACGCTGCTTTTGGCCTGATAAAGGATCAGCCGTGCTTATGCGGGGAATGAAAGCAGAAAGTACGAAAGAGAGGATTTCATTTGAAAACAATTATCAGACATTCTATTTTAAGTGGATTTTTAGTTGGCTTAGGCGTGATGGTCAATACCATTGCCGATAACCGGTATATGGGAGCGATGCTGTTTTCCCTGGCTCTTTTGGTGATTATTGAGTGCGGGCTGCAGCTTTATACGGGGAAGATCGGTTTTGTAAAGACGGTACCCGCTCAGAACCTTGCGGTAATGCTTGCGGGAAATCTGCTCGGCTCGACCATACCTATGCTGATGATTGCCACCCAGAGGCCGGAAGTCTTAGAAGGTATGCGGGGAGCGGCGGAGAAGAAATTTTCGAATACCGTTTTGGCATTGTTTTTCTATGGGTGTCTTTGCGGCGCGCTGATGTTTATTGCGGTGTACTGTAAGAAAATGCTGATTACCGTATTTTGCATTATGGTTTTTATTATATCGGGTTATGAACACTGTATTGCGGACTTTCCGTACTTGCTCTTGAATTTCAGCGTGGTAAACGTACTGAAATATGTGGTAATTATTGCCGGCAATTCGGCAGGGTCGATCGCGGTACATTTTTTCATGAAGAAGGACGAGGTATAGAAGCAGGGAGGTAGAAAGATGAAAACGGTGAAAGTGGGGCTTCTTGGGCTGGGAACAGTCGGGGGAGGCGTGTATAAGCTGTTAGAAAGACAGAAAGAAGAGATGGCGGATAAGGCCGGCGCGCATGTGGAGATTGCAGGAATCCTGGTGCATAATCTGAACAAAAAACGGGAGGGAGTCGATGAGACGCTTTTTACGGACCGGTGGGAGGATCTGCTTGGAAATGAAGAGATTGAGATTATCATTGAGGTGATGGGAGGCATTGAACCGGCGAGAACGATGATCGGCGAGGCGCTTCGGGCCGGCAAGAATGTGGTTACGGCGAACAAAGATCTTCTCGCGGCGCACGGCGAGGAACTCCTTGCCATTGCAGAGGAGAAGAGCGCAGACCTGCTGTTCGAGGCGGCGGTAGCCGGCGGGATTCCGATTATGCGACCCTTAAGGCAATGCCTGGCAGGCAATGAGATTTCGGAGGTAATGGGAATTGTAAACGGAACCACCAATTATATTCTGACCAAGATGTTTGAGCAGGGGATGGGCTTTGAGGAAGCACTTGCGAAGGCAACGGAGCTTGGATATGCGGAAGCGGATCCTACGGCGGATATTGAAGGGCTTGACGCGGGGAGGAAGGTAGCGATTATGGCTTCTTCCGCATTTCACAGCCGGGTGGTATTTGACGACGTGCATGTGGAAGGTATCACGAAAATTACGGCGCAGGATATTAAGTATGCCAAAGAATTTGACAGCGTAATCAAGTTGATTGGAATTGCCAGAAACACGCCGGAGGGCGTGGAGGCCTGCGTGTACCCTATGCTGCTTTCCGAAGAGCATCCGCTGGCATCCGTGAGGAATTCCTTTAACGGAGTCTTCGTACATGGGGACGCGGTAGACGACGTGATGTTCTATGGAAGGGGCGCCGGGGAGTTCCCTACAGCCAGCGCGGTAATGGGCGATGTAATCGACGTGGTAAGAAATATTGTGTGCGGCTGCACCGGACGGATTACCTGCACCTGCTACCGGGATACGCCGGTAAAGAAATTTGACGATATCAGGAATAAATTTTTCCTGCGGATGCAGGTAGATAACCAGCCGGGCGTACTGGCGTCCATTGCCAGCGTATTCGGCGCGCACAAGGTAAGTATTAATAAGGTAGTGCAAAAGATTGTTACCGACGGAATTGCGGAGCTTGTAATTGTTACCGACGCGGTAAAGGAATATCATATGCAGAATGCGCTGGATCATTTGCTGTGTATGAAAACGGTAAAGGAGATTAGCAGTGTCATCAGAGAATATTAGCCGGAACAATCCCCTTGCGGCGGAGAAAATCAGCAGACTGATTGCAAAGTTTGCCATTCCGGCGATTATTAGTATGCTGGTAAATTCCTTGTATAATATTGTAGACCAGATTTTTATCGGACAGGGCGTAGGTATGTTGGGAAACGCGGCGACGAATATTGCGTTTCCTATATCCATTATCTGTACGGCCACAGCGCTTTTGTTGGGAATCGGAAGCGCTTCCAATTATAATCTGGAATCCGGCGCGGGATGTCCGGAAAAAGCGGCGCAGATTGCGGGGACAGGACTTTCCATGCTGGTTATCTGCGGGACTTTGATTGGCGCGGCAGTGCTGGTGTTTCTGGATCCGCTGCTGTATGTGTTCGGCGTGACGCCGGATATTCTTCCTTTTGCCAGAGACTATACGGGTATTACCGCTTTTGGGATTCCTTTTCTAATTCTGACTACCGGAGGGAATCACCTGATCAGGGCAGACAGGAGTCCTACCTATTCGATGGCCTGCGTGCTGACCGGAGCGATTATCAATACGATTCTTGACCCATTGTTTATCTTTGAATTTCATTGGGGGATAAAGGGGGCGGCTGCCGCGACAATTATCGGTCAGATCATATCGGGAATCCTGGTAATCTATTATTTTATAAAGAAGCGGAATATGGATTTGACCATATCCATGCTGCGACCGGGGGCAGAGCATATAAAAGCGATTTCATCTTTAGGGATGGCTTCTTGTATCAATCAGATTGCTATGGCGGCTGTGCAGATTACCATGAATAATACGCTTAAGCATTACGGGGCTCAGTCTGTGTACGGCGCGGATATTCCCCTTGCCTGCGTAGGAGTGATTTCCAAGGTAAATATGGTGTTTATGGCTATCTGCATCGGTATTTCCCAGGGATGTCAGCCAATCTGGGGATTTAATTACGGGGCAAAAAATTACGCGAGAGTGAGAGAAACCTATCGGAAGGCGTTTGCTGTCTGCATGACGGTGGGAGCGGTCTGTTTCCTTTGTTTTCAACTGTTCCCAAGGCAGATCGTCAGTATTTTCGGTACGGGGAGCGAGGAATATTTTCATTTTGCGGAGCGGTATTTTAAGATATTCATGTTTCTGACATTCTTAAATGGAGTCCAACCCATGTCGTCCGGATTCTTTACGTCTATCGGCAAGGCGAAGCTTGGGATTGCAGTGTCGCTGACAAGGCAGGTAATCTTTTTGCTTCCGCTGATTCTTATCTTCCCGCTGTTCATGGGGATTGACGGAGTGATGTACGCGGGGCCGATTGCCGACGGGGCGGCTGCGCTTGTGGCGGTGGCGTTAGCCCTATATCAGATAAGGGATATGAGGAACAAAAGTATTGCGAACAGGGGTGAAGTAGTGTATAATTTGAACGAGTAAATAAAAAACGGTTATTTTTGAGAGAAGTGAGCGCGATTGGATGACACAAGAACCAAAATCATCTTCGCAGCGATGAAAGCTGTAAGGCAGTATGGCCTGGAGGGAGTACGGATTCAGAACATCAGCGAGCTGGCAGGGCTGTCTTCTGGGGCATTGTATCGTTATTTTGACAGTAAAGAGCAGTTAATGATGGAGTGCTTTACTTATGTAGATAAGCAGGCGGCGGCCGTGTTTGAACGTTTGAGCTTTGACCCGCTCATGATGCTTGCCGAACCCATAGGAGCGGTGAAAACGCTCTGGGTTCCTTATTTTCGTTTTTGGCTGGCAAGGCCGGATGAAACAGTATTTTATCACCGGTTTCGGGACAGCGCTTTCTTTCCGACATATGACAGGAATCGGGATGCGAGTTACTTCGAGACGTTTGCCGATATGGTCAGGGCTTTCCATAAGGCTTTTCCCAGCTTAAAGCAGATAAACCAGGATTTGTTGTGGCTTCATGTACTTACCAGTACGGTAATGTATGCTAAGTATGTGGTAGAAGGGGTTCTTCCAGATAATCAGGAGACGGAAGAGACCGTGTTCCAGTTTCTGACTGTAGGGTTGAGCGGCTATCTGAGGCTGTAGAAGAAAAATAAAAACATACCGCTGAAGTGCAGTGTGTTTTTATTTAATAGAGAATGAATGTTTATTTACGACAGTATTTCGTCTTTATGCCTCAACGATATCGCACAGTAGGGAGGTGTTTTTTATTTTACGTAAATAAATATTTACTTACTTGCTTGAAAATAACCGGACTAAAGAGAAGTGGAACGATAGGCCGCGCTTGGACTGACTTCGGCAAAAAGTTAAAAAAATGATTTTGATAAACTGTAACAAATTCTGGTTGCAGTATGTCGGACGCTGTGCTACAATGTAGCGGTAACAAGTGAATAGAAGAAGAAACGCAGAGTAGGAATATACGCGTTAAGTGCCGGTGGGACGGGGAGTTGCCTGCCGGACGAAAAGCAGTGGAGGAATCCGGGAACGAGCCGCATCATGAAGGGCGGGTCTATATCGGATGGTTTCAGCCGCTGCTTGCGGTGTACATTCCGCATCCCGCTGCTGCACATAAGAGACGCATCATTATTGTTTGCAGGGTTGCCTGCAAATAGTAAAAGAATACCTGCTTATGAGCAGTTTTACGGGCTGCTGCAAAGGAGGTATTTTTTATGACCAATTTGAGACGACAGTTTAGGGACTCCTTTCATGAGCTGAAAGACGTAAAAGCGTTAGCAATGACGGCAATGCTGCTTGCCGTCGCAGTGGTGTTAGGATTCTACACCCTGCAGGTGACGGATTTTATTAAAATCGGCTTTGCATTTATTGCGGACGAGATGACCGGCATGCTGTTTGGGCCGGTGGTAGGCGGATTGATGGGAGGGGCGGCAGATCTTGTGAAATTTCTGGTTCGCCCAACGGGGCCGTTTTTCCCGGGATTTACGATCAGCGGAGCGGCGAGCGGTGTCATATACGGTATGGTATTGTATAAAAAGCCGCCGACCCTTGGGCGGGTAGCGCTTGCCAATGGCATTGTGATGATTGTGGTGAACATCTGCATGAATACTTACTGGCTGACGCTGCTGTACGGAGATGCATTTTTTGCAATCTTACCGGCCAGGATAATCAAACAGGCGGTGATGTATCCAATCTATGTGGCGCTGTTTTACGGCGTCAGCAGGGTTCTTGGGAAAGCAAAGCTGTTTGCTCTGGTTTAGGAAATTTTTTTTCTATTTCCAATACAAAAGAAGAATGTATGTTTGATTAAAAAACTGCCTGCATAAAGAAGGTGTTTTAACACCTTCTTTATGCAGGCAGTACGTCTTTTTTGAGACGGATATATGCGGCCAGGATATAGATGAAATAGATGAGAAAAAACAGCGCCAGGCTGGTTCCAATGATTACTAGGGGGTGGCTTGCTCCCGTTAAAATGCCTGGCTCTACGGCGTTTCCAACGCTGAATATCATAGGCGTTCCGATCAGGACAGGCGGGATTGCCGGCATGACATAATATACGGCAAGCTGGCGGCGCAGCGCGCTTTTCATGTCCCGTCGTTCCATGCCAAGTTGATTCAGAAGCGAGAACTGACGTTGATAGCGCGCCGTTTCAGCAAGCTGCTGTACGGTTAAAATTGCGGCGGCAGTCATCGTGAGGATCAGCGCTAAGTAATACAGCGGGAAGACGATTGCAGCCGTTAAGACGGCGCGGTTTCTGTCTTCATGGGAGCGGACATGCAGCGTATCGTATTCCGTTTCGCAATAAGTATTCCTTAGACGGTCTAGGGCCTGGTACTGGGATTCGCCGACAGGGTTCTCGGTCATAGCGGCAAAGAGCGTACGGCAGACGGGTTTGGTTTCCGCCAGGCTGTCCGGCAGGATTAGAAGAAATCCGTGTCCATTGGCATTATCCCACTGATACTGGTTGAAATCTTCGGTATAGACCGCGCCGGGAGACAGCGCGCCCTCCGGCGCTTCTATAACAGGGGCGTTGTCAGATACAGCCTGTTTTAGATGGGGGATACAATGGATCAGATATTTGCCGGGAACCAGAGGGGCTTCGGAATATCCAAGCATTTTGCGCAGCGCTGCATAATCGCTGTACCGCATCAGGGTATCGTATGGAAAAGAAAAATCCGTTGGCGTTATCTTTTCAGATATTTGTGCGGAGTCGTCCTGATACAGGCGGTACGTAAGGGAAGTTTCCAAAGGGATATGCTTTTGGATATAGTCCATGTAGCGGGGCATGGTTTCCTCCGGCGCGGCGGCGCTGATGAATAAGTCGAAGCTCGAGACCTGCGCCGCCCGGTTTTTGAAAACGGCGGCGAAAGTCATTCCGCTTCCTTCTGTAATCAGAACGGCGGTTAACAGAAGAGATATAACAGCCATGACTACGCCCATTGAGGTAAGTTTAGAAGACAGGGTGCGGAATACCAGCAGCGTTACTCCTTTATATTTTTTTCCCGGGCGCTTTTCAAACCAAGCGGGAACGCCGGAGGAAAAGCTTAGGAAGAAGCCGAAGAGGGAGAAAATGATGCATGCGGCGCCGAGAAGTCCAGGCAGCAGATTCATCAGAACCATTAGAAAGGTTCCGACGATTCCCAATACAATAGACAGGACAAATAACCTCCGGCGCTTTGTATCCGTCTGGATAGACGCCTCTTCGTTTTTCCTGTCGAAATAAATCAGGTCGTAAATTTTCATGGAGCATATCCGCTTCGTCCCTTTTATCTGCGCAAAAAAATAGATGAACAAAAAATACAGGAGCGTAAGTCCTACAGCCTTTGGCATAAAGGAGACGGAAAATGTATAGGCTGTTTGGGACAACGCCAGTATCATTGCCCGCAGCGCCTGATAGATCAAGAGTCCTAATAAGAGACCCGGTATCAGCGCAAAGCCGCCCACGATTAGATTTTCCAGAAAAAAGAGCCGGGAAACTTGCTTTGGTTCAAGGCCGGCCAGGATGTAAGTTCCCAATTCCCGGCTCCTGCGTAAAAGCATGAAACCGCTGATGTAGTGTACCAGCCAGCCGATAACGAAAATGGCGGCAATACTGGCAAGAACAATAAAGACAGGAAAATTATCCACTATTTGCGACAGATTTTTCAGTTCCTCCGAAAACACCAGCCCGTTAAAGGCATAGAGCAATGCGGAGGATAAAATCATCGTAACGAAATAAACCAGATAGTCGTTCGCCTGCCGTCTTGCGTTTCTGCAAGATAATTTAAATAATGTCACTGATATCACCTCCAAGCAAAGCAAGCACATCCAAAATTTCGTGATAGAATACCGTCCGGCTTCTGCCGCCGCGAAAAAGTTCGTTAAAAATCCTTCCGTCTTTGAGAAACAGCACTCGCCCGGCATAGCTTGCGCCGTAGGCGTCGTGGGTTACCATAAGGATCGTGGCGTTGATTTCCCGGTTCATGCGGCTCATAACCTCCAGAAGGTTTTTCGACGCTTTGGAATCTAAGGCGCCGGTGGGTTCGTCGGCCAGCAGAAGCGTCTGGCCCGCCACAATAGCTCTGGCGCAGGCGGCTCGCTGCTTTTGTCCGCCGGATATCTGATAGGGAAATTTCTGCAGGATATCGGCGATGCCGAGAAGTTCCGCCACCTGCAAAACCTGTTCTTTTACGGTGTGGGGATTCTCATGATTTAAGGACAGAGCCAGTCCGATATTTTCCTCCACAGTCAGGGTATCTAATAGATTGAACTCCTGGAATACGAAGCCGAGTTTTTTCCGCCTGAATTGCGCTAAGGCGCTTTGGGGCAGATCGGAGATGTCGGTTCCGTCCAGAAGGATTTTTCCAGCGCTGACGGTGTCGATGGTAGAAATGCAGTTTAACAGAGTGGTCTTGCCGCTGCCGGAAGCTCCCATAATGGCGATAAATTCGCCGTCGTCCACGTGGAAGCTAACCCGGTCTAAGGCTTTGGTTACCTGATTTTTATTGCCGTAATATTTTTCGATGTTTTGAATTTGCAGCATACGTCCTCCTTTTATGTTTTATGCCGTGTGTATGGTCTGCTTTATTAGGTACAGTGATAGGATACAGCAAAAGTAGGGCGTAAGGTAGCGGTTTGATATTGCGCTGCCTTACATTTTTGTAAGATTACTGAATTCGGAAAAGGTTTGAGTTTATTGGGTTTGCGGAATATCATGTGTACAATTTCTGTGATTACGTTATCTGGGTAGTTGGCATTATATCACGCTCGGGGTATGAAGTCTATTGAATTGTCAAGGTACTTTGTTTTGGCGTTCAGGCTATATACGTCTTGTACATATTATTGAGAATAATGATGATTTGTGGTATTATAAAAAAGAATAAAGAAAGATGTTACATGATAGCTAATAATAAATATGTTGGAGGTATACAACCACTTATAAAGACTGGATTTCAGTCTTATTTTTGTCAAATTTTGTAAATACCTTTGTAGATATTTATGGATATACATAATATAATGAAGGATACCAGGAGGAGCTTTTAAGGAGAGGCTATCGGAGAAGGAATTTAAGAGCATAGTAGCAGGGCGAAGGTGCTTACGACTAAAAGCTTTGACCTTACCCAGAATTTTGACGAGGCATGGTCTTTTGTGGATGAGAATTTTGTCTATAAAAAAGGCGAGTGGGTGGAAGTGAAGGATTTTAACGAGAATCGCTGGCAGAACTCAACTACGGGAATTCATTTCTGGATGAGCAGGACGGAGGCCGCGGCGTATTAGCTAGTGGCCGAGGCGTGGCTCCCCCGCGGCTGGGAGCGTCTTTTTTAATATTTTTATGAGGTGTATAATATGAAAAAAATTCAGAATTACAATGCAACAAAATATATGAATGTCGGTTACTCTTTAGTCGAAGATGGCATTTACAAAATTGAAGTAGACGAAGAAATCTTATATGTAACTTCATTGACGTTTACACAAGAAGTAGAATTAGATGAAGGCAAAGATGCAAGTGAAATTTCGCAGTATCCATTGGAGGATTTGCTTGACAAATTTTATTGTCATATATCTGATTTTTATGAAAATCTCAATTTGGCCCAATCTCAAAATTGTTATCTTGAATTTGCAAGTCCCGATTTGGAAGATATAAAGCAGTTGCGCTCAATTATTGGAAAGCACATATATAATAAAGAAATTGATGGATATGTGCAACTTATAATTGAGTGAATTGTAATACTGGAGGACAAGACCAAGAAACCAACGGTATGCCATGTTCACCTGAATCTCTTCTGATATTC
>CAJURK010000031.1:21412-37889 GCA_910588745.1 uncultured Dorea sp.
GTACATATTTTCTACTTCGTTATATATGAATGAAAAATCAATGATATCATTTACATTTCGAAGCAGATGAGCCATAGGGACTAAATCTTCAATTTTGATAAAATGTACTGTTTTGTGTTGATAATGTATATGAATTGGTATACAATGTAAAAGAAAGAAGGTGATACTTTGGCTACTGTACAAACACAAATAAGAATAGAAGAAGATGTTAAAAAACAAGCAGTGGAATTATTTAATCAGCTTGGAATTGATATGTCAAGTGCAGTGAATATGTTTTTAAGACAATCTATTATGCGTGGGGGACTTCCTTTTAGCGTAGAAATTCCACGATATAAACCAGAAGTGCTTGAAGCAATGGAAGAAGCAAGACGTATTAGCAGAGATCCAAATACAAAGAGATATAGTAGCTTTGCAGAAGCACTGGAGGATATCGATTTATGAAATATGAATTAGTCCTCACTGGAAAATTCAAAAAGGGATTAAAACTTGCAAAAAAGCGTGGATTGAACATTTCTTTATTAGAAGATGTTGTGGAAAAATTATTGCATAAACTCCCTTTAGAAGTAAAGAACAAAGATCATGCACTGCTTGGCAAGTACAAAGGATATAGGGAATGTCATATTCAACCAGATTGGTTGTTAATATATCTTATAGAAGATGACATATTGACTTTAACATTGATTGATACAGGAACACATGCAGATTTGTTTGATGAGTAATAAAGGAAGAGTAAAAGCATCAACAGAAGGAATATAATCCCTCTATGATGCTTTCTTTTTGTTTTGCCTGCTATAGATTTCTTTTGTAACTGCTTAGAATTTCCCTGACCACGCTATTTATTTGTTCTGAAAAGTTTTAAAAAGTGTATAAATGTGAGTGTAATATTACTTTTGTTATTGACAAAGTAAATATATTCATATTCATTTAGCACACCTTTGGAAGAGGCCGGCTAAAGGGAACCTGCGGATCGTAACGGAAGCCGGCCTGTTTAAAATTTTCTAAGTCATAAGGCTGTTAAGTTTTATCCGCGTTTTTTGCGGGAAATGTTAGGAATACAGTAGTTCCCTGATGTTCTTCTGAAGTAAGCCAGAGGTCTATTTCCAGAAATTTAGCAAGCTTCCGGCACAGATACAGTCCCATGCCGGTGGAACCACCCCGGTTCCGCCCGTTGCTTCCGGTAAATCCCCGGTCGAAGACCCGGGAGCATTCGTGGTCTGGAATGCCGATTCCATTGTCCCGTACCGTAAGCTACACGCGGTTTTTGAAAGCCCCAGCGGATAGGGTAATTACTGGTTCGCCGCCGTGATAGCGGGCCGAATTCTGCAGAAGCTGCCCAAGAATGAAGAGAGCCCATTTGCCGTCGGTATAAACCGTATAATCCAGACTGTGGGTTTCAACGCGGATGCCTTTCTGAATAAGCAGCGATTTGTAGCAGCCCACTGCCTGGGAAACAAGGTCGGAAAGGCTGTTTTCTTGTATCAGGAAGTCTTTTTCGGGACTTTCTGCCCGGGCATAGTAAAGCGTACGCTCTACATGAGCCTCAATCTGGGTTAGTTCAAAGTCAAGCTTTCGGCGGGTCTTCGGTTCGGTATTTCTGCAAATGAGTCTGGCGGCGGTGATAGGGGCCTTTATTTCGTGTACCTGGCTTTCGATGTATTCCCGGTATTCCCGCAGGGAGGCTTCCGCGTCCGAAACGGCGCCGGCCATTGCTCTGCCGGAGCGTTTGAACAGATGAAAAATCCGGCGTTCATAGGCGGTGCGGGGCGCGGGCATACACTCCGCAAACAGGTATTTTTTGTCCAGTCCATCCATGATGGATTCCAGTTCGCGAAGCCTTGCGCGCTGCAGTAAGAAATCAGATATCTGCGTGAGCAAGAAGCCTAGAAACAGGAAAATCAGCAGCAGGAAGAGAACACCGGTCTGGGTACCGGTCGCTTTGAGAAAAGACGCGCCGATGATAGTAACAGCAGCCTTACCCAAAATACGGCTCATTCGTTCGGAAAGAAATTCTGTCCATGTCATAGCTGATACCCCAACCCCCTTCTTGTGTGGATAAAGTCAAAGAACCCAAGCATTTCCAGCTTTGTGCGCAGCCTGGTCATATTGACGCTTAAGGTGTTGTCGTCAATGTAGATCTGGTGTTCCCAGAGCGTGTCGATTAAGTCGGCGCGGGAGACGATTTCTCCGGCGTGAGCCATCATGTGGGCAAGAATCCGGAGTTCATTGCGGGTCAGTTCAACCTTCCTGCCTTCCGATGAAATAACGCCTTTTCGGAGATTTAGCTTTAAGCCTTTCACTTCTAAGATCTCCGGTTCCACGGCGGGAGAACAGCGGCGCAGGGCGGCCTTAATCCGAGCTAAAAGTACGAGGATATGATAGGGCTTGGTAATGTAATCGTCTCCGCCTAAGCTTAGAGCCTTTAATTCGTCCATGGCGGAGTCCGTACTGGTAACGAAAATGATAGGCATGTCTGCGAATCTGCGTATGTCTGCGCATAAGGCAAGGCCGCTTTTACCCGGCAGGCTTAAGTCCAGGAGGATCAGGTCGGGAGACTGGCTTGCTACCTGAGTTACGATATCTGAAAAGTCTGAAACAGGGATAGGATGATACGATTCATTTTTCAACAGGAGGGCCAGTTCCTCCCTAGTTGTGGGATCGTCTTCAATAATCATAATTTTCTGCATAATATGTCAGCTTTCTGTTGGAAAAGATTTCTGCCCGGGCCGCTTAGCGGTGCAGGAGGCGGCCGGATGGGCAGAGTGTTTTCTATATCTTATCATGGGGAAAGAGGAACTGCAAATGAATCTGCTTACAAAGCTGCTGTCCGCACAGGATTTTACGCTTGCCGGTTCGCTGGATATTGGACATAAAACATGCAATTTAGACTTGATTTTAGGGGGAAAATATAGCATACTATCTAATAGGGAGTAACATTATATTGCGGATAAAAGAAAGCGCGGCAAATTAGGATAAAGCGCTGTTATTTTTCCAGTATCTGCAGTATGGGAGTGTAAAAAATTAGAAAGGGTGGTAGTATGCAGGAAAGGCTGCCGATTGGATTCCTTTTCAAGCAGATTAACAATGTGTATGAGAAGGACATCAACAATCAGTTAAAAGGCATCGGGATTACGTCGTCTCAGTGCGAGGTACTGAATTATCTGTTTCGCTGCGACAAGGAAGAGGTAAACCAGAAAGATATCGAGAAGGCTCTGAGCTTAAAGAATCCTACGGTAACAGGTATTCTTCAGAGGTTAGATGAAAAAGGGTATATTCTTATCGTCCCCAATGGAAAGGATAAGAGAAAGAAGAACGTCCATCTGACGGAGAAAGCCTATGACATCCAGAGAAGGATGGAGTCTGACCGCAGAAGAATCGACAAGAACCTGACGATTGGAATGACCAAAAGAGAGATTCAGGCGCTACAGAAGATGTTGAACCGTGTGCTGTATAATGTAAGCGATATTTAAACGAATAGAATGGGTAAGATAAAGTGTATAAGCGGGATTTGGCTTATGCACTTTTTTGTTAGGAAACTTCGTTCCTCATGCGGAATCTATTGATATAACGGAGTTTCGCCAATGGGGGATGTAAATCTTTGGTTATTATTATAGATGCATCTTCCTTCTGGTTATGCTATGATGTTTGGGAAAAGAATAAATTTTATGATTATTATGGTTTCAGGAGGCAGTATGTCAAGAGAAGATTATATCAAAGCGAATAGATTAGCAAAGAAGGCTTATCAGTCTAAGTCCATGCGCGGGGAGCTGCCGACGCTCCCGGTGCTTGACGATATCCTTCCGCCGAGAGGGCAGTACAGGGAAGTGCCGTTAGGACTTGTGAAGATTCCGGCGGATCAGATTGCGGGGACAAAGAATGCGGGGCGGAGCAATGCGTTTGCCAGTAATTTCATGCCCCTTTTAAAGGAAGGCAGCGAATTTTCCAGAAAATGGGAGTCTTTAAGCACCAGCCATGTACAAGAGGGGATCCGCGATCCGATTAAGGCATATGAATATATGAATAAGTTCTATGTGGAAGAGGGAAATAAACGGGTCAGCGTGGTGAAGTTTTTCGGGGTGGATTCGATTCCGGGTACGGTGACGCGTATCATTCCCAATCGAACAAATGATAAGGAAAATAAAATTTATTATGAATTTTTAGATTTTTACGAGCTTTCTAAAGTGAATTATATCTGGTTTTCCGAGACCGGGCGGTTTGCGAAGCTCCAGGCGGCTATGGGCAAAGAGCCGGATGAAGTGTGGAATGAAGAAGACCAGATGGATTTCCGTTCTATTTATACGAGATTTTCCAAGGAGTTTCAGTCCAAGAACCATGATAAGCTAAAGATTACGGCGGGAGACGCGTTTCTTGCGCTGTTAGAGCTGTATGGGTACAAGGAGCTTTTAGGGATGAGCGTCGGAGAGCTTAAGAAGCTGATCGAGAGAAGCTGGGAAGAATACATGCTTTTGGAAAAAGAGGAAGAAATTGAGCTGAAAATGGATCCCGCCGAAGAGAAGAAACCCATCTTGAGCCTGAATAAGATACTTCCGGCAGGGGTACTGGCCGCTGCCAAGGGCAGGCTTAAGATTGCGTTTATTTATGAGAAAACGCCGGGGTCTTCCGGTTGGACTTATGGACATGAGCTGGGAAGGCTGCACTTGGAACAGAGATTTGAGGGAGAAGTCCAGACGCTTTATTATACGAATATTACAAAGAAGGATATTGAATATGCTCTGGAGGACGCGATAAGGCAGAAATGCGATATTATATTTACCACAACGCCGTCCTTTGTACAGGCCAGCGTGAAAGCGGCGATTGCCCACCCTTCTGTGCGGATATTGAACTGTTCGCTGAACACATCCCACCGCTATATCCGTACCTACTATATCCGGATGCATGAACCGAAGTTTATTATGGGAGCCATCGCGGGGGCGATGACGGAGAACGATAAGGTTGGTTTTATTGCGGACTATCCGATTTTCGGCACCATTGCCAATATTAATGCATTTGCTCTGGGGGCTAAGCTGGTGAATCCACGGGTGAAAGTATATCTGGAGTGGTCTGCGAAAAAGGATGTGGATGCGGTAAAGAATTTAAGGGAACAGGGCGCCCAGATTATCTCCGGCAAAGATATGGTTACGCCGGAGGACGCGTCGCGGTATTTCGGGCTGTACAGATTAGAGCATGACTGGCCGAAAAGCTTGGCTATGCCGGTCTGGCACTGGGGGCAGCTTTATGAGCGGCTGATCCGCACGATTATGGACGGAACCTGGAAGTACGATGACAATCCTTCCGATAAGAAAGCAATCAATTACTGGTGGGGCATGTCCTCGGATGTGGCGGACATTGTCTGCTCCAATAACCTTCCGATTGGAACAAAGCGTCTGGTAGAGCTTCTGAAAACAAACATCAAAAGCGGCATCTTTGATCCTTTTGCGGGGGAATTATATTCGCAGACGGGGGTAATACAGAAAGAATCCTGGAAGAGCCTGCTTCCAGAAGAGGTGGTAAAGATGGAATGGCTGGCGGAGAATGTTATCGGCGATATACCGAAGCGGCAGGAGCTTAAGAAGCGGTCGGAGTCGGTAGTTCTGCAGCAGGGCGTGGAAAAAACGAAGGGATAACGGGAACAAATGAAAATACTTGCGATTGCGGATGAAGAGTCAAAAGCTCTGTGGGATTATTTTGACAGAAGCAAATTTGAGGGGATTGATTTGATTATTTCCTGTGGGGACTTAGATGCGGAGTATCTTTCGTTTCTAACGACGCTGACTTCCATTCCAGTGCTTTACGTGCATGGGAATCATGATGTGAAATACGATAGGAAGCCTCCGGAAGGCTGTATTTGTATTGACGACAGGATTTATGTCCATAAGGGCGTACGAATTATGGGATTGGGAGGCTCGATGGAGTATTATGGCGGAAAGCACCAGTATACGGAGGCGCAGATGCGGTTACGGGTCGGGAGGCTGTGGTTCCAGATTATGAGGCGGGGAGGATTTGATATTCTGGTGACCCATGCTCCGGCCCGCGGCCTCAACGACGGAAAGGATCTTCCCCACCGGGGGTTCCATACTTTTTTAACGCTGATGGAACGGTACAGGCCGAAATATTTCCTGCACGGGCATGTACACAGGAATTACAGCAGGGATTTTAAACGTTATGATCAGTATCTGGATACGAAGGTAATCAACGCGTATGAAAGGTGTGTGTTTGAGTATGAGGAAGAGGGGACGGAAAGGTAGTGTTTACGGATGCGGCGACGCCGTTGGAGGATGCCGGAAATGCTGTGGATGAAACAAAGAAAGTTTAGGAGGATTCGGTTATGAGTTATGCAGACGAGCTATTTATTGCGATGTGCAAGGATATTATTGACAACGGCGCCAGCACCGAGGGGGAGAAAGTCCGCCCGGTGTGGGAGGACGGCGCCAGCGCCTATACGATTAAGAGATTCGGCGTGGTGAACCGCTATGATTTATCAAAGGAATTTCCGGCGCTGACGCTTCGTAAGACTGCGATTAAGAGCTGTACGGACGAAATGCTGTGGATTTGGCAGCGGAAGTCGAATAATATCCAGGATCTTCACTCGAAAATCTGGGATAGCTGGGCGGATGAGAACGGCTCCATCGGCAAGGCTTACGGCTACCAGATGGGGGTAAAGCATTCTTATAAGGAGGGGATGATGGATCAGGTGGATCGGGTGATCTATGATTTGAAGCATAATCCTTACAGCAGGCGTATTATGACGAACATGTACGTACATCAGGATCTGCATGAGATGGCGCTTTATCCTTGCGCATACAGTATGACGTTTAATGTGACAAAGGAAAAGGAGAGCGATAAGCTGACGCTGAACGCGGTTCTGAATCAGCGTTCCCAGGACGTGCTTACGGCAAATAACTGGAATGTGTGCCAATATGCGGTGCTGCTGCATATGCTGGCGCAGGTATGCGGCATGAGGCCGGGAGAGTTGGTGCATGTGATTGCGGACGCCCATATTTATGACCGGCATATTCCGCTGGTGGAAGAGCTGATCGGAAGAAAACCGTTTCCTGCTCCGAAGTTCTGGCTGAATCCGGAGGTTCATGATTTTTACGAATTTACGAGGGACGACGTGAAACTGATTGATTATGAGACGCATGAACAGATCAAGGATATCCCGGTGGCGGTTTAAGCAGGGTGTGGTTCGATAAGAGTGTGGGGTGATTAAGGATATGAAATTAATTGTTGCGGTAGATAAGGCGTGGGCGATTGGCAAGAATAACCGGATGATGTGGAGTATCCCGGCAGATATGAAGTTCTTTCGGGAAACGACGGAGGGCAATATCGTAATCATGGGAAGAAAGACGTTAGAGAGCTTTCCCCAGGGCCAGCCTTTGAAAAAACGTGTAAATATTGTGGTTACGAGGAATGACGGTTATAAGGTAAAAGGCGCCGTTCTGGTTCACAGCGTGGAGGAAGCCCTTGCCGAAAGCAGGAAATACGAGGGAGAAGTGTACGTGATTGGCGGCGAGAGCATTTACCGGGCTCTGCTGCCATACTGCGATACCGCGCTGGTGACAAAGATTGATCATACATTTGACGCAGATACGTATTTCCCTAATTTAGACGAGGATCCGGAGTGGAAGATGACGAAGATCAGCGAGGAACAGACCTGTTTTGATTTAGAGTATTATTTTACCGTTTATGAGCGGGTATAGAAGACAATGAGAATTTTAACGATTACAGCACAGAAGCCGAATAGTACCGGAAGCGGAGTCTATCTGACGGAACTGGTAAAAAACTTTGCAAAAAACGGTCATAAACAGGCGGCGCTTGCAGGAATTTACCGGGAAGATCAGGTGGAATTTCCGGAGGGAGTGCGCTTTTATCCGGTATATTTTCAGACAGAGGAACTGCCTTTTCCCATTCCAGGCATGTCGGACGAGATGCCTTATGAGAGTACGGTATACGGACAGATGACAAAGGAAATGGTTCGCCGGTTTGAGCGGGCGTTTCGGAGCGCGGTAAGGGATGCGGCCGAGGAGTTCAAGCCGGATTTGGTGATTTGCCACCATCTGTATCTGGTGACTTCCCTTGTCAGGGAGGAGCTTGCCGGATATCGGGTGTGCGGCATCTGCCACAATACGGATCTGCGGCAGATGAAGAAAATTCCTTTGAAGCGGGAATATATCCGAAGCCAGATACCGAAGCTGGACGCCATATTTGCCCTTCATAAGGAACAGAAGAAGGAGATTATGGAAATATATCCGGTGAGAGAAAAGCGGATAACGGTTGTGGGAACCGGTTATAATTCAGAGATATTCCTTCGGAATCAGGAGAAGACAGAGCTGGTTTCGGGCGCGGGGAAACCGCTCCGGTTGATTTATGCAGGAAAAATCGCAGAAAAAAAGGGCGCGGCAAGCCTGATAAAAAGTCTGTCTTTTCTGCCGTGGAAGGCCGAGGAACTGGAAGTTTTTCTGGCGGGAGGCGCCGGGAATAAAGAAGAATATGACAGGATTCAGAAGTTAGCGGCGCAGTGCGGATACCCGGTGCGATTTCTTGGAAAGCTGTCCCAGGAGGAGCTTGCGAAAGAGTATAATAAAAGCGATATATTTGCGCTGCCTTCTTTCAGCGAAGGGCTTCCCCTGACGGTCATAGAGGCCATGGCCTGCGGATGTAAGGTGATTGTAACAGACCTTCCGGGGATTCGGCCCTGGATAAAAGAGAATGTGGAGCATGCGCCGATTTTCTTTGTAACGCCTCCTGAGATGCGGAATGCAGACGAACCGGCGGCGGAAAGCCTGAAAGAGTTTGAGAAGAACATAGCGCGGGCCATAGAAGTGTGCGCGGACACGCCTTACGGAGAATATCCGGATCTTAGCAGGGTATCCTGGAAGAACATCTGCAAGGTATTGGTTGGAAAATTTGGTAAAGCTTAGAATAAAAGAGTAAAAATAGACGGTTGACAATCCGGCAGGCTATCCCCTATAATAGTAACAATCTTATTATTTCAGGCAAATGCTATGACGAGGAGGAGTACATAGGCAGCCCAAAGCCAAGAGAGAAGATGGAGGGTGTGAATCTTCAAGAGGGTCTTATGGAAGTAGCCTCTGAGCAGTGAACCGAACGCGGAGCATGTTATATTCCGTCCAGTAGGCTTCAACGTAATTCCTTGCGTTACAGGAAACAGTATCGGGGAAGGCGGCAGAAGAAAGCGCCGGAACTTTGTACTGGCAGAGTGCGGAGAGAAGTCTCCGAAGTTAGGTGGTAACACGGATAGGATATCCGCCCTAAGCGTTTCGCTTAGGGCGTTTTTAAATGCCATGTATCCGTAAAGGATGTGCCGGTAAGGATTGCTTAGCAACGAAAAGGAGGATGTGCATATGAGGAAAATCAGCGGAAATAAGCTGCTTGTAAAGGCGCTCAGAGAAGAAGGCGTGGATACGTTATTCGGTTATCCGGGAGCCTGTACGATTGATATCAGCGACGAGCTTTATAAGCAGGACTATACCAGGGTGATTCTGCCAAGACAAGAGGTAGCGTTGGTGCATGAGGCCGACGCCTACGCAAGGTCTACGGGGAAGGTCGGGGTATGCTTGGTAACCAGCGGGCCGGGAGCGACGAATCTAGTGACCGGGCTTGCTACAGCTTATTATGACAGTGTGCCTTTGGTATGCTTTACCGGACAGGTGGCAAGGCATCTGATTGGAAACGATGCGTTCCAGGAGGTGGATATCGTAGGAATTACCAGAAGTATTACCAAGTATGGGGTAACTGTACGTGACAGAAAGGATCTGGGCCGGATTGTTAAGGAAGCGTTTTACATTGCCAGAACCGGAAGGCCGGGACCGGTACTGATTGACCTTCCAAAAGATGTGATGGCGGAGCTTGGGGATGCGGAGTATCCCTGCGAGGTGAATATCCGGGGCTACAAGCCGAATACCATTGCCCATGTGGGGCAGTTAAAACGCGCGATTAAGATGCTGAATAAAGCGAAGAGGCCGTTGTTTTTGATTGGCGGCGGCGTGAATATTGCAAATGCCAGGGAAGAATTTACCGAGTTGGTAAGAATTACGCAGGTTCCGGTTGTTACGACGATTATGGGGCGGGGGGCTATTGACACGAACCATCCGCTGTACGTCGGCAATCTGGGTATGCACGGCGCTTATGCATGCAATATGGCGGTCAGTGAATGTGATATTTTATTTTCCATCGGAACCAGATTCAACGACCGGATTACGGGCAAGCTTCATTCGTTTGCGCCCAAGGCAAAGATTATACATATCGATATTGATACGGCGGCTATTTCCAAGAACGTACAGGTAGACGTGCCGATTGTTGCCGACGCCAGGGACGCCATTACCCGAATGCTGGAGTATGTGGAGCCTTGCAGTACGGAGAAATGGATGAGCCAGATCCGGAAGTGGAAGGAGGAGCATCCGCTTACTATGCGTGAAAAGCCGGTTATGACGCCGAGGGATGTACTTGACGCCGTGAATCGGATCTTTGATGAAGCGGTAATTGTTACGGATGTGGGGCAGCACCAGATGTTCGTGTCTCAGTTTGCGGAGATAACGGCAAAGAAAAAGCTTCTGATGTCCGGCGGCCTTGGGACGATGGGATACGGTCTGCCGGGAGCGATCGGAGCAAAGCTTGGGAATCCGGATATTCCGGTTATCTCCATTTCTGGGGACGGCGGTATGCAGATGAATATTCAGGAGCTTGCTACGGCTGTATTGGAAGAACTGCCGATTATCTCCTGCATTTTTAATAACAATAACTTAGGAATGGTACGCCAGTGGCAGAAGCTGTTCTATGGAAAGCGGTATTCCATGACTTGTCTTCATTCCGGCGCGGCCTGCAGGGGGAAGTGCGGCGAGGTGGAATGTCCGCCGTATACGCCTGATTTTATAAAACTGGCCGAGAGCTACGGCGCGAAGGGAATCCGGATTGCGAAAAAGGAAGAGATTGAGCCGGCGTTTCGGGAAGCGATGGCAAGCAGGAAGACGCCGTATATTCTGGAATTTGAGATCGACCCGGAGGATCTTGTTTATCCCATGATTGAGCCGGGCGGAACCTTACAGGATCTGATTATGGACTGTTAGAAGGGGGTGTGTATAAGATGAATCACAGTGGTATGAAAAAGAGATGGATTTCGCTGTATGTGGAGAATCAGGTGGGCGTGCTTTCTAAGATTTCGGGACTGTTTTCCGGCAAGTCTTATAATATGGACAGTCTGACGGTGGGAACGACGGAAGATCCTACGGTTTCTAGGATGACCATAGCAACGGTCAGCGACGACGAGACCTTTGAGCAGATTAAAAAGCAGCTAAACCGTCTGGTAGAGGTCATCAAGGTAATTGACTTTACCGATGTGTTTGTGAGAATGAAAGAGATTATGTATGTGAAGGTGCGCAGGTGCAGCGCGTCAGACAAGACGGAGCTGTTTCAGATTGCGGAAACGTTCAAGGCGAAGGTGATTGATTACGGCAGGGACAGTCTGTTGCTGGAGTTTGTGCAGACGGCTACGAAAAACGACGCGGTGGTGAAGCTGATGAAAGAAGAATTCAAGAGCATTGAGGTGGTGCGCGGGGGAAGCGTGGGAATTGAATCCATCAGTTTTATGGAGCGGTGATAGGGATTAATTGAGATATGTAAAGACGAGGATGCAGGCGTCTCCGGATGGGAGAGCCTGCATTTTATCGGGAAAGAGTCCTTTTATCCGCTGAGGGAACGGTAATCTCTGGGCGTTCGGCCTGTCATCAGCTTAAACTGCCTGGAGAAATAGCCGGGGCTTTGGAATCCGCAGTTTAAGGCGATTTCTGTTATGGATAAATCGGTGCCGGAAAGAAGGCTTGCCGCGGCAAAGATTCTTCTCTGCTGTACAAATTCCATAGGACGGTAATGCAGATAGCGGCTAAATATGCGCTGGCATTCCCTGGGGCAGACGCTGGCGGAAGCGGCAATATCCTTTACGGTTATGGTTTTACCAAGATTTGCGTCGATGTATTCCAGCATCTGCTTGACGCGGGTTTCCGGAACGGCGGGCATGGTCCGGGGCGGCAGAAGCCGGCTCTTATCCTTGACAAAAAGGAGGATTTCCGATAAGGCTTCCCGGACTTTGAATTCATAGCCAGGCAGTTCGTCTTTGCAGGCGTGAAAGGCCTGGCGGAACCAGCGGAAATAGGGTTCGTCTTCCAGCGTTTTCCCAAATTTCAGGAAGGAAGGGCCGGATTCTAAGACAGGACGGACGGTAGCAGTATCAAACACGCTTCCCGGTGCGCCGCCTACGATGGAGGGATCAAAAACAAAGGAACGGAAAATACAGGGAGAAGAGGTAGTCCCGGTAAAAGAATGAAGCACGCCGGTGTTGATGAAACAGCCCTCGCCGGCGTCTGCCTGGCAGACTTGTTCGCCGGTTTGAATCCGCACGCTTCCCTCTAACAGGATAAAAACTTCCAGTTCCCGGTGCCAATGGGCGGGAATACAGTCGGCTACATATTGGTGGATGTCGCCATGGTTGGCGGTAAGATTCAAGAGCTGTACGTTTTGTTCCTGCAATTCCTTTCCGTCCAGGTCAATTGTGAGAACATTTGGATTCCTGATCATAAAATCACTTCTTTGTCGTTTTTCTTATAGTATACGCCGCTTTTGTAGAAGCGGCAACGAGAATTTGTCAGTATAATAAAAATAGAAAGGAAATCGTTACTGTGTATAGAGCGAACGGTAACAGGAAATATCATGATGCAGAACATACAAAAAAACCGTATGCTGGATATGACGAAAGGCAGCCCCGCGACACTTTTGCTGCGGTTTTCCCTGCCGCTTTTTCTGGGGAATCTGCTCCAGCAGTTATACAATCTGGCGGATACGTCGTTGGCCGGACATATCCTGGGGGATCAGGCGTTGTCGGAGATTGGCGCGACGGCGGCGCTGTACAGTCTTATTACAAATTTTGCTTTTGGGATGACGAACGGATTTGCTCTGACGGTGAGTCAGAATTTCGGCGCTAAGAATCCGAAGGGAATGAAGCAGGCGGTCTGCTGGATGGTATGCCTTTCGACAGTCTGTGGGACGGTTCTGACAGTCGGATTTCTGTTATTTCGGTATCAGCTTCCGACTGTGCTTCAGATACCGGAGGAAACGGCGGAGGGGGCATTATGTTATCTTGCTGTCGTGCTGGCGGGAATTCCGCTTACGATGGCGTACAATTTGGAAGCCAGCCTGCTTAGGGCGGTGGGTAACAGTGTAACCCCGTTGCTGTTCCTTCTTTTCAGCAGCGGAGTCAATATCGGGTTGGATATCTGGTTTATGGGTCCTTTGGAGATGGGGGTGCAGGGAGCGGCGGCGGCGACGGTGCTGTCTCAGGGAATCAGCGCGGGCCTGGGCTTCTTCTACATTATCCGGAATTATCAGGAGCTGCGGTTTTCCAGAGAAGAGTTTAAGGCGGGTTCCGGTTTTGTGATGGATATGTTCTGGACCGGACTCAGCATGGCTTTAATGACCGCGATTTATAATATCGGCAGTGTGATTCTCCAAAGCAGTATCAACGCGTTAGGAAGCGTTTATATTGCCGCCCAGGTAGGAGGCCGCCGTTTGGCGGAATTCTTCTATATTCCAGGGCTTGCGCTGGGAACCGCTATTGCGACCTATTCCAGTCAGAATTACGGAGCCGGACGCCGAGGCAGGATTATCAAGGGTGTGAAAACGGCGTTCCTTCTGTACGGGATTTGGTGGGGGATTGCCATGGTTCTTGCATTTTCTTTTGCTCCGGCCGCGGTGCGGCTGATTACAGGAAGTAACAGCAGGGAAGTGATTGAAAACGCCGTGCTGTATGTACATGTGAGTATTCCGGTGGTTCCGCCTATGGCGGCGCTGGTGATTTTAAGAAATATGATGCAGGGGATACAGCGCAGGATTGCGCCCCTTTTATGCAGCGGTTTGGAGATGCTTGGAAAAGTGATTTTCGCTTTTTGGGCGGTTCCGGCGTGGGGGTATCCCGCAGTCTGCGTATGCGAACCGGTTACATGGGTTGTCTGTTTCCTGTTTATTTCCGGCGCAGTATTTCTATGCCGGGAAGAATTCCGGGACGGGGCAGAGCCGGAGTCCGGGGAACCCCGAATAGACGGCGCATGATTGCAGGATCGAAGTGCTTTGGGAAGCTTTGTGATAAAAAACAGAGCGCGCTCTTGATTTTGAAGTTTGATCGTATTATAATAGGTTCATATTGAACAGATGACGGTTATAGAGAACGGAGGAATGATACATCATGGAAAAGAAAAATATCGACTGGTCGAATATTGGATTTGGGTATATGCAGACCGATAAAAGGTATGTTGCGAATTATAAGGACGGCGCATGGGATAAAGGTATCCTTACAGAAGACGCCAATATTACGATGAATGAATGTGCCTGCGTCCTGCAGTATGCGCAGACATGCTTTGAGGGGTTGAAAGCTTATACGACAGAACAGGGGGATATTGTCACGTTCCGCCCGGACTTAAACGCAGACAGAATGATTGATACGGCAAAGCGTCTGGAGATGCCGCCGATTTCCAAGGAGCAGTTCCTGGATGCGGTAAAGCAGGTGGTAGAGGCCAATGCGGCTTATGTTCCTCCCTATGGTTCGGGAGCAACTTTGTATCTTCGTCCTTATATGTTCGGAATAAACTCGGTTATCGGCGTAAAACCGGCGGACGACTACCAGTTTAGACTGTTCTGCACTCCGGTAGGGCCGTATTTTAAGGGCGGCGCAAAGCCTATTACCATCCGCGTGTGTGATTATGACCGCGCGGCGCCTCACGGAACCGGACATGTAAAAGCCGGGCTGAACTATGCCATGAGCCTGCATGCCATTGTGGACGCCCACAATCAGGGGTATGATGAGAATATGTATTTGGATGCGGCGACCAGAACCAAGGTAGAGGAAACAGGGGGGGCGAACTTCTTGTTTGTAACCAGGGATGGCAAGATCGTGACGCCGAAATCCGATACGATTCTTCCTTCTATTACCAGACGTTCCCTAATGTATGTGGCGAAAGAATACTTGGGACTTGAGGTAGAGGAGAGAGAAGTGCTGTTAAGCGAGGTTTCAGAGTTTGCAGAATGCGGCCTGTGCGGGACGGCAGCGGTGATTTCTCCGGTAGGGAAGATTGTAGACCATGGCAAGGACATCTGTTTCCCAAGCGGAATGGAGGAGATGGGTTCTGTTACGAAGAAGCTGTATGATACTCTGACAGGAATCCAGATGGGCAGAATTGAAGCGCCGGAGGGCTGGATTTATAAAATTTGTTAGCATTCCGGCGTACAAAACCTTGACGCCCGAATTGATTTTACAGAATAAATTCAGGCGGCAGGCAGATTTGCGCACACATTCGGTTTCATCGAAAATATAATAAATAAGAACGATCAGAAGATTATAAAGGAGGCGGGATATGCAGCCTCGGCAGGTAGATTTCGGAAGCGAACGCGTACATCATAATATTCTGTCTGTAGCGGCCCCTATGATGGCCGCGCAGTTATTGAATCTTCTTTATAATATTATTGACCGTATTTATATTGGAAAAATTCCCGGCGAGGGTACGATGGCTCTTGCCGGACTTGGATTATGTTTTCCGGTTATTACAATGGTAATTGCGTTCTCCAGCCTCTTTGGGGCGGGAGGCGCTCCGTTATGCTCAATTGCCAGGGGGAAGAAGGAGATAGAAAAGGCGCGGGATATTATGAGCAATGCCTTTTTTATGCTGGTCGTCACAGGGGTTGTCCTGACGGCGGCCGGGATCCTTTTTCACAGGCCGCTTCTCTATCTTTTTGGCGCAAGCGGCGCTACGTATTCTTATGCGTCCGATTATATCATTCTCTATCTT
Organism: uncultured Dorea sp.; assembly: GCA_910588745.1. Taxonomy (GTDB): domain Bacteria; phylum Bacillota; class Clostridia; order Lachnospirales; family Lachnospiraceae; genus Claveliimonas. The sequence continues at coordinate 37,258 of CAJURK010000031.1, forward strand.
CTCGGCACCGTGTTTGTCATGGTTTCTCTGGGTATGAATCCGTATATCAACAGTCAGGGATTTGCCAGGATCGGCATGAAAACAGTCGTTTTGGGAGCTGTTATCAATATGGTTCTGGATCCGGTTTTTATATTTGTTCTGGATATGGGGGTGAAAGGAGCGGCGGCGGCTACTGTGATTTCACAATTTTTTTCCGCGCTGTGGGTCTTGTGCTTCCTTACCGGGAAACGGGCGGAGCTGACCATTAGGCTTACCGGGTTTCGTCCGGATTTTAGCTGTATCGGTGAGATTGCAAAACTGGGTCTCTCTACGTTTTGCATGTCTTTTACCAACAGCCTGGTTCAGGTGGTCTGTAATGCGATGCTCCAGACGTTCGGCGGGGATTTGTACATCAGTGTGATGACGGTAGTTCATTCTGTCCGGGAAATTGCCCAGGCGCCGGTTTCGGCTATTTCCGAGGGAGCGTCTCCTGTGATCAGTTATAATTATGGAGCAGATCAGATTGGACGGATGAAGAAAGCAATCCGTTTTATGACGCAGCTTGGCTTCGCGTATACCTTGCTGATTTGGGGGCTTATTTCTTTTTTTCCCGGATTTTTTATAAGGATATTCAATCAAAACGCGGAGCTGGT
>CAJURK010000032.1 GCA_910588745.1 uncultured Dorea sp.
ACGACCTACTCCCTTTCCAGGGGAGCCCCTTCAGCCTCTTGGGTATTTCTCCAAGCCACTTTAAAAGCGAAACCGTCGATTATTATATTCTGTGTACTCGCTTTTGTCAATAGTTTTTTTTTAATTTTAAAATAACTTTTTGCTTCAACCTTTTACTGCCCATTTACCAGTTTGAATGTTCCCCATGAGAACTTCCTGTATAAATTACCTTTCCAAACTTGGAAACCGTATTTCTTTCTCACAAAATCAGGATAGAAAAACCAGCGCCATGCCTTCTTAACAGAATACAAAATACCAGAGATAAACTTTTTTACCGAATGTTTACCTCTGGCAAAATTTGATTTTACAATATAGACATTTACTTTTCAATTGACCGCATTTTACTTTAATGTCTGTCCATCCAGGTCAATCGTGATTACCTTATCTGTATCTGGATCCGTACTTACTGCACAGTAATTTGAGCTGTCTCCATCATACCAGCTATAACTATCTGAATAGTCTCCTTCATAACTATCATCCGGCTCGCCCCATTTTTCAATGACCTGGCTAATGTCTGCCCCCATCTGGATCCCTCCCGGGAAAACAACAGTTATCGCTCCATCCTCAACGTCATAATCATTCACATAGACTCCATTTACCGTACATTCTCTAACTGTACGCGCTTCTTCCTCATTGTTGCTGATTACAAACATAAGAGAATGATACTCTTCATCGTCAAAAAACACCAGTTCATAATCATCTTTATTAATTACATAGTCCTCCGGCATATTCTCTGTATCCATCACCAAACCAGTAGCCTCTACTTCGGCAATGGAACAAGGAAATGTAAGAACGGTCTCATTGATCTGAACGGTGTAACTCTTCCAACTCTCTCCTAAGTCCCCGCTAACCACTGCCGGCGCTGCCGGTTTTTCCTTTTCTTCATCTTCATCTTGGTCTTCATCCTCATCGTCCTCGTCGTCTAATAAATTTGACATGACAGACGTTCCGCCATAATTATTCCCAAATTCTGAAGTAAGTTCATCAATGGTTCCGGTTACTCCCACTATAACAGAAAGAATCAAACCCACCACGGCGCCGACAATAGAGAATATCTTTGCTTTCCTGGCCGCTTCTTTTGCCCCTGCATAATCTCCCATTCTCTGTAAGGATTTAATTTTACTTGCATATACGATACTTACGATACCAAGCACTCGACAGCAGCATATGGTTGTAAGGATTGAAAAAATAATATAAGGCGTACTGCTAATTTCTTCAATCGGCTGGCCGTAAGCCGGCTGATTGAAGAAATTACCTGGCTGACCGTAATCATTTCCGGACTGGCCATAACTATAGCCGCCTTGATTATTACCCGGCTGACTATAACCCCCGTAATTTCCCTGATCACCGTTTTGCTGTCCATAGCCTCCGTAATTTCCCTGACTGCTGTCCGACTGGCCATAGCCTCCGTAATTTCCCTGATTACCGTCCGATTGACCATATCCTCCATAATTTCCCTGATTACCGTCTGACTGACCGTAACCTCCGTAATTTCCTTGATTTACGTCCGATTGACCATATCCTCCATAGCTTCCCTGACTGCTGTCCGACTGGCCATATCCTCCATAACTTCCCTGATTACCGTCCGACTGGCCATAATCCCCCTGACTATACCCCGGCTGTCCATAACCGTACCCATATTCTTTATTCGGATCTTCATACACCGCCGGTTGTTCACCTTCGCCGTTTTCATTGCTCTGCGTCACTTCTGTTCCGCAGACAGGACAATACTTCGCGCCGGTATCCACCTCATTGCCGCAAAACTTACACTTCATATGCTCTCCTCCCTTACACTGCGCTTGGCGCTAATAATATAAATGGATAAATATCGATATTTCTTGCAACTCCATATAGAAGCATAATCAATAATATCACCATAGGAATCCATTCCGGAATATGAATGCTCACTCGTTCCTTACCATAAATCAGCCACTGTATACTACACAATCCATAATATAAGATCAGCCAGGGCAGTAATATAACTAACAGCGGATTATACCGAAACGCCTGATACCATCTGCCGTGCAAAAGTGCATAACAGGCTCTTCCCGCCCCACAGCCAGGACAATAGTACTTCGTAAAATAGTAGGACGGACATGCAAGCTTCAATCCCCCACTAGGATTATGATAATATAAAAACGATGCTCCTGCAAGCAATATCAGCAAAATAAAAAGCATTACCGCAATACGGATTCTTTTCTTCACAATCCCAGGTTTTTCATATATGTTTCGGTTGTATTTCTGAAACATTTTCCATCTCTCCTTCTTCTCTGTATTCCAGCGATTCTCTTTTTATATGACAAAAAGAGTCTTGCCTATGCAAAACCCTTCTCACTTCAACGGAGAGGGTGGGATTCGAACCCACGTGCCCTTGCGGACAAACGGTTTTCAAGACCGCCTCGTTATGACCACTTCGATACCTCTCCATATATTAAGTTATTGTCCACATTCTGTGATACACTTAATATTTTATCATTACATTTCATTAGTGTCAATATACATTTTAAGATTTTAAGAGAAAATCTTGCTCAAACTCCACAATTGTTGCCCCTGTTACTCTTCTTCCTCTGAATCAGCGTCCAGCCGCATCCTAAGAGCCTCAAGCGCACGAACCCATCCCAGATATTTCTTGCGCGTCTTCTTGTCAAAACCATCGGTAATTTCAAGAAACGTATAAATACTATTGCCCACCAGCTTTTTCTCAAAAACCTCATCTACCATATGGAATTTTGCCAGAAAAGAAATACCGTCCAAAATCATAGCGCCCTTAATGACTCCCTCGCCGTCGGCCGCAATCATGACAATATTGCCGTTAAAAAATTTCCCCTTCTTTTGGCCTATGCCTACATTCCCAAGCTTGTGTATCTCCCTTACCGTCTTTCGATAGTTCTTAATCTGGTAGTACCCTCCGAGAGCCTGCAAAAGAAACGCAGCAAATATTACAAATAAGACTTTCGATATTACTGGTAATTCACTAAACATAGCGCACTTTCCTCTCTATAGCCGGGAAGGAGTCCCGCCGGCCTTCTAACCAAAACGCCGGCAGGACTCCTGGGCCCAATTTATTATATCCCGTTATTAACAACGCAAGCTGACTACAGTACGTTTCTTCCGTACATTGCATCCTGCTCTTTTCTCAGTTTGTAAATCAGAGTCGTCTTGTCAAGGTCGATCATATCATATGTAATCAGAGTTCCCTTCTTTACATCCTGCTTCATAACTGCCTTGTTTGTAACAAGACCAAATGGCACATAACCATTTGCATTAGACTCTTCAGCAGTCGCGATAGAACCATGTGTCGTAAATCCACCGATACCATCGATCGTCTGGCCTGCTTTCAGGTCAATCTTTGCTCTAGTAATACACTCGGACACAAGGCCGTTTTTAGCTACGCAGGTAGCGTCTCCTTCAATAACGGCTCTTGCAACTGAAAGAGGCGTCTCAAGATTGCAAAGGTGATACGGACGATACAGTGTCCACAGCGGGCCGGGACCCATGCTGTGATATCCAAGCTGATATGCAATCTCTGCATTTGGTGTAGATACGGTTACAAATACTCCAGGAGCAATGCCGTTGATGTACTCAACAACGCCATGTTTGTTCAGAATACCGCCATCCTTCTTAAGCTTCAGGATCTCGTTCATCTCTTTGATACCTTCTGTACCCGGAGATGTCTTTGGTCCATGTCCGCCGATAACGTCCGGAACAAGTCCCGTGTAGTTAGACATAGCTGTCATCTCAACCATTGTCTTTGTTCCATCTTTAAATGCACACAGCATCTTCGGACTCATCTTACGGCGTGTAGCCTCCTCAAGAACGGTATCCGGGTTGCATTCGTAATCAATCTTGTTGTTCTTACCTTTACCCATAACCTCTACATTCAGCCCCATAGCCTTTGCAAAGCTGTACAGATGCATAACCGCGCCCGGCTCGTCTCCGTCGGAACCAGAGTAGATAACGCCTTCTTCTTCTGCTAATTTCTTAAGGTATGGCCCAATTACAACATCAGTCTCAACATTCAGCATGATAACGTGCTTTTTATTTCTCATAGCATCGGTAGCAACTTTAGCTCCAACATCCGGTACGCCCGTTGCGTCGATCACACACTCTACCAGGTTAGCCTGAGATACAAAATTCGCATCCTCGCACGCAACATATTTGCCTGCTTCCATCGCTGCATTTGCTTCCTCTAATGTCTTCGCCTGTACGATATCTTCATCTGAAACTTCTGCATATTTGAACGCATGTACAGCATTCTCAATCTTGATGTCAGAAACGATTGCCGGCATCATACCTTTCATAATTACCATCTGTGTAACCATACCGCGACCCATCTGGCCTGCGCCTACGATACCAACACGGATAATCTCACCGTCTTCTTCTCTCTTGAGAAGCTTTTTGTCCAAATTAAGCATAATTCATCTCTCCTTATCTACATAAAATAATAAACTAATTAAAAAATACAAATCTCTGCGCCTTCTTTAAGATCGTCTTCCGTCACTACGTCGCAACCTTCCAGCATGATGCATCCCGGAAGAGCAGCCTCCGAACCTCCTGCGAAGTTCACGGTGCAGTGTCCCATCTCTCTCAAAGTATACGGCGCTTCAATCCCAACTGCAGTAATAACATATTCTTTGCCCGCAATCTTCATGGTATCGCCTACCATAGGATCACCCCATACCTCAGACTTGGTATGAAGTACAGAAATGTCTGCAAGTTCCTGCGGTGCATCCTCATTGAAGAGGATAAAGAATTTGTTATCCGGATCATCCAGAAACGAAAGCGCTTCCGGCCCATGTCCTACAATCTTAACCTGAAATTTCATACAATTTCTCCTCTCGAATTACAAAAGCATATTCAAACGCGTAACTGTCCAGTGCTTTCACAGTTACATGCCTCTAAGTTGCTACTTACGGTCTAGAACATTCCAATACTGAATACGAATGCAAGCAGTACGGAAAGAGGACCTGTAATCATACGCTCGAACAATACTGCCGGAACACCAAGCTCAATCGTCTCAGGCTCGGCATCTCCAAGAGAAAGACCTACCGGAACGAAGTCGCCGCCAACCTGCGCGTCAATTGCGAATAATGCGCAAAGAGCATATTTTGCAGGAATTGCGCCCGTAGCGAACTGAGCGCCAAGAAGCGTACCTACAACCTGGGCAATAACCGCGCCAGGGCCAAGGATTGGAGACAGGAACGGCAATCCGCAGATGAAAGAAATAACAATCATTCCCGGAAGGGTTCCGCAAAGCGGTGCTACAGTGTTAGCGATTACATCGCCAAGTCCGCTGGCGCTGATAATACCAAGCAATGTAGCTGTAAACGCCATGAATGGAAGGATGTTCTTGATAACCATGTCGATGGTTTCACGGCCTGCCGCAAAGAACTTATTTACCACAGAACCAACGCCTTTACCGATCCGTACCACGATGCCCTGTTTTTGTCCGGCCTGAGCCGCCGCGATCTCTTCCTTCGCCTGCGCCTTAGTTTTCGGACCATTATCAGCTTTCGCTTCCGCCTGCTTTGCAGCAGCCTCTACCGCGGAACCGTCTGCATAAGAGATATCGCTTTCTGTTACGCCGGATACATAATTATCTTCTTTAATGAACTGTGCAAGGGGACCGGATTGGCCAACCTGCATCAGGTTTACTGTAAAGATTCCCTTCTTTGGGTAAACACCGCATCGTGCAGTTCCGCCGCAGTCAACAACTGCAACCATAACTTCATCGTCCGGGCATCCCGTCTTAAATCCGTCAACTACTTCTCCGCCTGTCATATCTGCGATAAGCTGCGCTACCGGAGTGATTCCGCCGCCTGTTACATTCAGGACCTTATGGCATTTCTCTGTTGGTGTAATGGTCAGAGGACCGCCCCATCCGCCTGTTCCAGCTTTGATCGTAATAGATTTGTACATAATTTGACCTCCTCTCAACTAATTAAGCACTCTTCTTTGCCATTGAAGCATAGATTTTCTCACACAAGATACCGCGGATCAAAATAACAACCAAACCGCAAAGGAAGTATCTTACTGCAAGACCTGCAGTTGCATAACCAGCCTCAGCAACGCCTGCCGAGATACCCGTCCATACGAACAGCTCGCCTGCATTAGCATGAGGGAAGAGTCCCGTAATCGGATGTACAAAGCTTACCGCCGCATCATAGAATGCAGGTTTGTACTTCTCATCCAGGAAACGTCCAAATGTATAACATGCCGGATTCGCCAGGAAGAATACCGCCAGCAAAGGAAGCAGCGTATACCGAAGTACCATGTACTTGGTAATCTTCTGTGCAAAATTCTCAACATTCTCAGTACCAACAATCTTGATGATCGAGTTAACCGCCGTCATCAGACACACCACAAGCGGAATAATACCGGTAACCCAGCCTACAAATGTATCACCGCCTGCTTGAAATAGACCTATAAATCCACTTGCCACATTAGAAATAAAATCCATAGTCTCTCCTCCATTTACTCAATTATAGTATCCTGTATATATAAAACGACTGCAATGAGCCATCCCGCCTTATCCGCATCCGGGCCCTTGATCCAGATCAGACTTCTTCTCATCTTGTCATTTATATATCTGTATATAGAAAACGAAAACTATTTCCGTCATTTTTTCCATTACAAGAGTTTCTCGGCCGCGTCAATATTCGTAATCAGCATATTGATATATCCGCCTTTTATCGCGCCTCTGATCGCCTCTGCCTTATTCTCTCCTCCGGCGATAGCAATCCGATTCCTTACTCTGCGTATCATCTCCGGCGTTATTCCTGCCACCCGGTCGTTAAACTGCCTGAACTTTTCGGTATTTCCGTCCTTGTCAAAAAAATGAAGCGCAATGTCTCCTACAAGACCGTCTTTTGCAAAAAGCTCCAATTCTTTCTCCGTTATGTATCCCGCCTGCACTAAAGTAGACTCCACTTTATGCGGAATGCCGATTCCCATTATAATCGTATCCAGTTTACGAAAATCATCAAAAATATAACTTACCGCCTTCTCTTTCAGAAAGGACTTCATAACCGTCTTCTCTGAAAATACGGCCGGCGAAAAAAACTGGGTATAGGTACCGCCGAACTTCCCGGCAAATTCCAGCGCGATCTGATTGCTCTGCACGTCTACCTTATCCACGGTACTCTGGCTGATCCCTCCAATCAGCGGCACAAACATACAGTGATTATCCTTACTGAAAATTCGGTTGGTCTTTACGACGTTGTGCAGGGTATGCCCCATTGAAACGCCGATCCAGTCGCCGTCTTTGAAGAATTGAGACAGGTACAGCGCCGCCCGCTCATATAATCGGGAGACAGATTCCGTCTTTGTATCAAGAGCGCTGCTTTCTACAACAATCGCCTCTTTCAAGCCATACTTGCGCTCCAACGCCTTTTCCAGCTTATTATAAGAAAACTGAACCGGATTGATCACTTCTACTCTAACGATGCCGCTCTCCTTCCCCTTCTGGAGCATCCGCGAAACCGTCGCCCTGGAAATTCCTAAATAATCACTGACCTCCTGCTGACGCATATCATCTTCATAATACAGACTGCAAACCTTATAAATCAAACGCCAATCATCAACAATCTTCTTCATCCAGTCCCCTCTCGCTTTCTGTAAATAATCTTACATGAACATTGTATATTTATCAATACAATACGCTTGAATTTTTGTCTAAGTTCACCATTTTTAACAAAAGTATTTTTACATTTGTTCAATACGTTTGTATAAATTGATAAATAAATAACAAACTTACAATTCTCTTCCCCTCAAAATAACCTCCGCCACAAACAAATCATCCATGGTCGTAATTTTAAGATTCTCGTACGCTCCTTCCACCATCTTCACCCTGCATTTCCCATGCATCTCCACAATCATAGCGTCGTCCGTAATCCCCTCCATGTTGCCCCGCCGAATTGCATCGTGAGCTTCCCTGACAACGTGATAGCGGAATACCTGGGGCGTCTGTACGCTCCACACGCGGCTGCGCTTTGGCGTCTTTGTAACAAATTGTTCTCTGTCCAGTATCTTTATCGTATCTTTTGCGGGCATTCCCACCGCGCAGGCGCCCGTCTGTTTCACCGCGTCCAGCGCGCGCTTCAGCATCTCCCGGTCGATAAATGGTCTGGTTCCGTCGTGAATGTATACAAAATCGGTATTCCTGCACGCCAATAAGCCGGCGTATACGGAATCATACCGCTCTTTACCGCCGACTACTACTTTTCTCACCTTACGGAACCCATACTTTTCCACAATATCCTTCTGGCAGTAATCCACACAGTCGCTGCTTGTTACAAGAATAATGTCCTGTATAAAAGGCGCCCTCTCAAAACATTCTAACGAGTAATAAACTATCGGCTTTCCCGCAATGTTTAAAAACTGCTTCTTAATCTTGCTCTTCATCCTGCGTCCCTGACCCGCCGCCAGTACAATCGCCGTACATCGCTCTTTCATTTATCTTTCTCCTAATTTTAAGTTTGGCACCGCGTTCAAATCCCATCCGTGTCTGGTTCCGTTTAAATATTCATAATATGCCGCCGCTCCTATCATCGCCGCGTTATCGGTACAATATACCGGCGACGGATAATAAAAGCGGACGTTCCTTTCCTCGCACGCTTCCGTCATCGCGCTGCGGAGAGCGCTGTTGGCGGCAACTCCCCCCGCGATGGCGAATTTCTCCGCCATATACTCGCGAATTGCACGCATAGCATTCTCCACAAGTACATCGGTAACCGCCTTCTGGAAAGAAGCCGCCACATCCGCTTGATTCCAATTTACTCCTTTCATCTGGCAGCCGTTGATATAATTAAGCACTGCCGATTTTACGCCGCTAAAACTAAAGTCATAGAGCGAATCCCCTACACGCGCCCTTGGGAACATAATCGCCTCCGCATTCCCTTCCCTTGCCGCTTTATCAATCTTTGGGCCGCCCGGATATCCAAGGCCGACAGCTCTTGCCACCTTATCAAAAGCCTCTCCTGCCGCGTCGTCCCTGGTACGCCCGATGATGGTAAAGCTGCCGTAATCCTCTACCTGAACCAGATGCGTATGCCCTCCTGATACTACCAGGCAGAGGAACGGCGGCTCCAATTCTTTATGTTCAATGTAATTGGCCGCAATATGTCCTTCAATATGATGAACTCCGATTAGCGGCTTCTTTGCAGCATAGGCAATCGCCTTTGCCTCCGCGACGCCAACCAGCAAAGCTCCTACCAATCCCGGGCCATAGGTCACGCCCACCGCGTCGATATCCTCCAAAGCAACCCCTGCTTCTGACAGAGCCGCCTCTATTACCTGATTGATCTTCTCAATATGCTTTCTGGAGGCAATCTCCGGAACCACGCCGCCATACAGGGTATGCAGCGCAATCTGAGAGGATATGATATTTGACAATACCTCCCTGCCGTTCCTTACTACCGCAGCTGCCGTCTCGTCGCAGGAACTCTCGATTGCCAGAATCAAAACATCCTTTTTTCCATCCATACTTTAAGCCTCCTCAAATACAAGCTCGGCAGTCTGCCCGTCCTTTGCCGCCACCGCGTTTCCAAAAATCGCCCGCACATCCTTCATAAACTCTTCCGGGTAATTCAGCGAAGGACTGTAATGAGTCAGCCACAACTCTTTGGCCCCGGCCGCCTTTGCAAGCTCCGCCGCTTCGTAGAATGTCATATGCTTATATTCTCTTGCTTTCTTCTGCTTATCTTTCTCTCCATACATGCCTTCGCAAACGAACAAATCCGCACCTTTTGCATTCATCTTAATGGAATCTGTGGGCCTGGTATCTGTCGCATAGGTAATCTTAAGTCCTTTTCTGGCCGGACCAAGAACCATATCCGGCGTAAAGACGCGGCCATCTTTTTCAACGGTCTCCCCTTTCTGCAAAAGTCCCCAGAAGCATTTGGGAATCTCAGCCGCTTCCGCCCGGGCTACGTCAAACCTTCCAGCCCGGTCAACTTCCAGCGTATATCCGTAGCAAGGTACGTTATGATTTACCCGGAAAGCCTTTAACCGGTATCCGTTCATTTCAAAAGTCTGTTCTCTTTCTGTGATTTCTTTATAAATAATCCGAAATGGCAGCTCCGGCGCAATGACGCGCAGGGCGCCCACAACTCTCTCAAGGCCTTTCGGCCCGATCAGGGTAAGGGGTTCTGTCCGATCCGCATTGCCCATGGTAAGAAGCATTCCCGGCAGCCCGCTGATATGGTCTCCGTGATAATGGGTAAAACAGATTACATCAATGGGCTTAAAACTCCACCCCTTCTCCTTTATCGCAATCTGGGTTCCTTCTCCGCAGTCAATCAAAAGACTGCTGCCGTTGTAGCGCACCATCAGCGATGTGAGCCAGCGGTAAGGAAGCGGCATCATGCCGCCGGTTCCCAGTAAACATACATCTAACATTCGTTCCTCTACTTTCCAATGGGGAAGCGAAATGTCGCAACAAATTCATCATAACATTTCTCACAAAGGTCAAAACTATCCACCTGATTGTCTTTTTCTGAAAAATATCCCCACCGTTTGTCAACCGATAGTACATCTTCCTGCAAACGGCCATTTGCTGTTCCAATTTCTCTTCCGCATTTATTACAAATAATCTTACTGATTTCTTTTGTTTCTTTCAAATTATACTGGCGCATATCATTCCTCCTGTAGTGAAATATGATTGCAGTTTCAAACGCCTGCTTACAAAGATGCGTCCACTGCTATACGCCTACATTATAACGGCCGGATTCCCGGGTTTCTAGTGGGAAGTGCTTCCTTTCCTGCTAATTATTTTCCATGCGCTTAGCCGCTCCCAACACGAATGTACACGCTCCAGCCACGGCATCTCGCTGATTTGCTGCGTTCTCTTCCGCCTGCGTATCTTCCCGCCGGAAGATACTGCGGCAAATCCTCTCCTATAACTCGCAGCTCATAAGAATCCCATCCTCAACCGGATCCGAATAGTAATCTTTTCGAAGTCCGTCCTGCACAAACCCATGCTTCTCATAAAATCTTCGGGCGCATATATTGCTCTCCCTTACATCCAAAAGCAGCTTGCTCACGCCGTTATCCTCGCAGAGACATTCCAACTCCCACAGCATCTTAGAGGCAACCCCTTGCCTTCTGTACGCGTCGTCCACCGCAATCCGGGCAATCTCGCCGTCCTCCAGCACATAGTACAAAATTAAATACCCTATTAGCTTCTTGTCCTCGTAGGCCAGAAGAATCATCGTCTGTTTCTGATCCAATGTCTCTAAAATTGCCTGCTCGCTCCATGTATCAGTAAATATCTTCCGCTCCAGCTCTGCCACATCTGCCACATCTTCTCTCCGCATTTTCCGGATACAAAACATCGTAAACCTCCTACTCCGGCCCGCTGTCAATCCTGTTCATGCCTCTTCCACCGCCGTTTATCTGTGCCGTACTTTATTATCTTTGATTGATCATTCTGAATTTTTTAACTGCGCCTTCTCTCTTTCTTCACGCTCCGCACGCTCGCGCTCCGCCTGAGATACCCGCAGATAATCCGGCCTATGCTCCGCGGCCGTCCCAAATTTTCCCGCCTCATAATACTGAATTGCAAGGCTTCCCACAGAAGCAGCCCGTTGGCGGTTCATATTTGCAGGAGCAAACGCAATATCACACCCTGCCATAATCTGCTCTGACAGAACGTCCCGGTACACCGGCACCCCGTCCCCCAAAAAAACCACGGGTCTTAAACGGCTCTTAAGCTTTTCGCCCAGTTCCTCGATGCTCACTGCCATCTGATCTTCCAGAATCCGCAAAACATCTCCGTCAAATTCATAAATACCTGTGTACACCTGTCCCCGTCTTGCATCCAAAATCGGGCAGACAATTCGCCGCGTCCCCCATAGATTATAGGCAAGTCCCTCCAGGGTAGGGACATGAATCAATGGTTTCTCAAGTGCAAGTCCCAATCCCTTCGCCGTTGCCGAGCCGATCCGAAGCCCTGTAAAAGAACCCGGGCCGGCCGCCACCGCAATTCCGTCAATGTCATTCAAATCCAGTTCTGTCATCTTCACAATCTCATCCAGCATGGGAAGCAGCGTCTGGGAGTGAGTCTTTTTGTAATTGACTGTATATTCCGCCACGGTCACAGCCTCTTTTCCCTTCTGCTCCACCACCGCCACACTTGCGACAAGTCCCGAACTGTCCAGCGCTAATATTCGCATATGCTTATCCTCCGATAATCAAACCCCCGCTCCAAATCCTTCTCAATCCTGATCTCCGTATAATGTTCCGGCAAAATCTCCTGAATCTGATCCGCCCATTCAATCAGAGACACTCCCTGCCCATATATATAATCCTCATATCCAATCTCATCCATCTCGCATATATCCCCAATGCGGTACACATCAAAATGATAGAGCGGAAGCCTCCCCTTATCATAAACCTGAACGATGGTAAACGTCGGGCTGCTCACAGGCTCTTTGATCCCAAGCCCGGCCGCCATTCCCTTGGTAAATACTGTCTTTCCAACGCCCAGATCGCCCACCAGCGTAAAGAGCTGCCCTGAGGACGCATTTAAACCCAGCCGTCTTCCAAGCTCCCAGGTCTCCATCTCATCATTCGTCTCAACAATCTCTCTTATCATTCTTCCATCTCATCTATTCATCTAAATTAACCGTGGTTACGGCCGATGCCGGAAAGCGTTGTCAGCCTCCCCAAACCGCAGCCAGATTATAACATATCATTCACTATAGCACATCTTTTCTTTTTTTTCTACCTATGTTATTCTATAAATAAAATTCCACTGCAAGGTTACCGCTCACATAGAACTTACCTTGCCTGCGGACTACATCACAAGTTCAGATCTGATCGAACCACGAAAGGAGATTCTTTATGAAATTCACATTTTACCACAATAACATCAATGTAGCAAACTTAGAAAAGTCTGTCGAATTCTATCAAAAAGCTTTGGGGCTGACAATTACCAAGGAAAAGGAAGCCGAAGACGGAAGCTTTAAGCTGGTCTTTTTGGGCGACGGAGTTACCCCTCATCTTTTGGAACTGACCTGGCTGCGGGATATGGACCGCCCCTACAACCTGGGAGACAATGAAATCCATCTTGCCATGCATACCGACGATATGGACGCGGCTTATGCGTTCCATAAGGAAATGGGCTGTATCTGCTTCGACAACCAGGCCATGGGTGTGTATTTTATTTCCGACCCGGACGGATACTGGACAGAAATATGTAAGAAAAATTAAGATAAACGAATGATTGCCGGACGGGCCTGCAGCTCCTGCCGCCTAAAGCAAAAACGCTCCACGCAAAACGCAATGACAAGCAAAATCTGCAAGAAGACACCGAAACGCCGCCATTTGCCTTGCGATTGAAACGTATACTTGCTGGTATGTTAATCAGCATTCTGATACGATTTAGATACAAAATCGAAAGGGGGAACTTATATGGAGTTCGCAGAAAAAATTACCGCATTACGAAAAAGCAGGGAGTTAACGCAAGAACAGTTGGCGGAACGGCTGGGCGTTTCGAGACAATCTATTTCAAAATGGGAAAACGGGTCGGTTGTTCCGGAGGTAGAAAAGATTATAGAATTGAGCAAGACATTCGACGTTACCCTGGACTATCTGTTAAAACCGTCTGAAATCGATGAATTATCGGTCAAAACAGAACTTTTGGAACAGCAGCAAAGACAGTTTTTAGCCCGGGAGGAAAAACGTACTCAGATTTTCAAAAATACAGCGTATTCCATTAGTATCTATTTGATATTTCTGGCCGCGCATTTTATCTTACGCTTCTATTTTGAAGTATGGAATCCTTCCATAATTTTAGCGGAATTATTCATTGCTACAGCGGCAGTCATTATCATTTGGGCAAAGAGCATCCGCAAGAAATCATAGGAACGCCGGAGAGGCGGAGATTTCCGCCGCCGCTCCGGACGGCGCTGGCTCCTGCCAGCGCCAATCTACAATTATTCGTCCAACATTAGTTTTCCCGCTTTTACTTTCGCCCTTAATCGGACAAGTTGTTCTTTTTCAACCTGTTGAATGCTTTTTCTGGTGTTGGTAAATCTTCCGGCATTGTACCACCTATTTTCTCGATAGCTCCTCGCACTTCTTCCCCAACCTTATAATGAGTAGCTGTCGCTGCTTTTGCACCAGTAATCTCATCTTTCCGCAGTTTTTCTTCCGTCTGTGATATTCTGAACAAATTAGCAACAAGCTCCGTACTCCCCATATAATCAAGAATTTTTTGCCCTACTTCCAAACCCTTTCTCTTGTGTATATCGTCAACATCCAACCCACCATATAATCCCATGTACCCGGCATTTTGGAAAATTGCAATCATGGCACGTTTAATCACTTTATGAAAATTTTCCTATTTACTGTACTCCAACGCTGGAGCAAGTTCTCTGGCTGACCAAAATTCACTGCCATTATTTCCAATATGCTTTATGTCTTCGAATCTTTTATACTCTTTATCTTTTAATTTACTCATAATGCCATCCTTTACTTACACCTCAAAACAAATAACAATATCACTCCCCTCAAAACGAGTCATTTGTTCTGATATGTCACAACACCGATTATCAGTGTGCAAGCTGGTCTGAGAAGTTTACATTTTGCTATCTTATCATAGGCACATCGTCAAAATCTATATCTATAATCCGCACATTTCTAAGTTCAATCAACTTGTGTACTTTGTTTCTTTCATTTATATTTTCTTTTTTATGTAATAAAATTCAATCAACAATTTTAGACAAACATAACTCGAAGCTTTGTTTGCCATCAACTCTATTTATTTTATCTGATACATCTTCAAAACCTTTATCTAGCTGAAGTCCCTGCAACTCGAATATAGGCGCCATCTGTAAGTCCCCGCCGCTTTATATAATACGGCCGCCTTAAACCAGGATAAATCTTAACTACAATGATTATTTTAACATGAATCGCCTGCAATCACATCAATACAACTCTGTTCTATTTTATTTTTCACACTGTCTGAAAGTTTACAAGGAAATGTCCATGCTCCCCGAACGAAACCCTTCCAAATCAAGCGTTATATACCGATACCCCAAGGCTTTCAAACATGCTGTAACCGCTTCCCGTTCCTTCATAAATTCCTGAAATTCTTTTATATCTACCTCAATTCTTACAATATCCCCATGCACACGGAGCCGCACATTATAGAAGCCTTTCTCCCGGATAAACCGCTCGCCCTGCTCCACCCTGCGCATAGCCTCACCCGAAAGCCTTGTCCCATAAGGAAATCTGGTTGCCAGGCAGGGAGACGCCGGCTTTTCCGACGCAGAGATCCCAAGCTTTGCCCCAAGTTTCCTCACCTCCGCCTTCGTAAATTCTGCATCGGCCAAGGGGCTTAAAATCCCAAGCTCTCTCACCGCCCGAAACCCCGGACGGTATGTATGCAGATCATCCCCGTTGGTTCCTTCTAAGACTACTGAAACCCCAAGGATACTGCATTCCCGCAAAAGCTGCTCAAATAAGTATTTTTTACACCGATAACACCGATCTGCCGGGTTGTCCAAAATTCCGGCTCCCTGCAGTTCGTCCACAGAAACCACACAGAACTTTGCTCCGATTTTCTCCGCAAGCGTCCTGGCTTCCTCTGCTTCCCCCGCCGGATGAAGCATCGTATGCATAAGGATCCCATATACGTTACTGCCGAAAACCGCCGCCGCATCCACCGCAAGCTTTAACAGCAGGCTGCTATCCGCGCCGCCGGAAAATGCAACCGCAATATCCTGCCTTGCAAACCGACGCATCTGCATATTCAGTTTCTGCACTTTCTCTTCATACTTCATAACAGCTTTCTCACCTGCCCTTGTTTATTCCGCCGCTTCCCGGCTCACAATCCGCCACACTTCCTGATAGGGCAGACAATGCTCCCGGCACAGTTCTGCCACGCTTTCATACTCCGGGTACGCCCGCTTCCCGGCTCCAATCCCGCAGACCTTTACCTGCACCTTTCCCAGTGAAGTCTCGATTTCTTTCAGTTCCCGGCTCAAAACGGTTCTCTCCATCTTCGCTCTTCGGATCCCTATGGTGGTTGTATTCTGGAAAATGATTTCCTGCAGCCGTTCTATCTGTTCTTCCTTACAGATTACATTCAGCTCGTACGCGGGACGGTTTTTCTTCATATATACCGGCGTATAATAAACGTCTCTGGCGCCCTCCTCCAAAAGCCGGCTCATCACATACCCCAGCGCCTCTCCGGTACAGTCGTCAATATTACTCTCTAAATGCCAGATCGTATCCTCTTCTTTTACAGCCGCTTTCCGGATACTTGCCTCCTGCGTTTCCGGCTCGATTAACATTGCCCTTAAGATTCCGGCGCGTCCGTAATCCCTCTTTCCGGCTCCCATACCGGTCTTCAAAATCCGATATTTATCTGGAAGCTTTTCTGACGTCCTGACCGCCGCCACAATTGCCGCTCCCGTCGGGGTTACTAACTCCCCTTCCGTCTCCGTCATATGCAGCGCCAATTGATGGGCTGAAGCGATATGAACCACTGCCGGAACCGGCACCGGAATCACCCCATGCTGGCAGCGTACAGTTCCGCGCCCCTCATACAATTCCTGCACGATAACGTCTGTAATATCCAAATTATCCAGGCAGACGGCCGCCGCCGCAATATCCGCAATGGAATCTACCGCCCCCACCTCATGGAAATGTACCTGCTCCGCCGGCACTCCATGGGCCTTTGACTCTGCCATTGCAAGAATTTCAAAGATCCGAAGCGCCGTATCCTTTGCCCGCCGGGTCATACCTGAATTCTGTATAATCTCCCTAATCTCCGTCAGTCCTCTGTGTACATGGCTGTGAGAATGTACACAGGCATTTCCCGGTTCCATTTCGCTGCCGCTTTTATGTACGCAGACATCTCCGTGATGATGTTGACGGCCATCCTCTGTTTTGTGTTCATGACCATGATGAGAGCCGTCCGTGATTCCATGTTCATGCGCAGAAACAGGTTCGTGATGATGCTCATGCCCGTGCAGATACTCCATATCATGGTCATGCGGATCCCTGGCTTCATCCAGGATTACATGGAAATCGCAAGCCTCCAGTCCCGACTTCTTCACTCTTGTAACCGCGATATCAAATTCATCCAGCGGAAGGCTGTTCAACGCTTCCGCCAGTACGCGTTCATCCGCTCCCAGATCTAACAGCGCCCCCACCGTCATATCGCCGCTGATTCCGCTGTAACATTCCAAATAAAGTGTTTTACCCATTCTTCACTCCTAACCGGTTAATCTGGGCGGCAATATAGCCAGCCCCGAATCCGTTATCAATATTTACGACCGAGATTCCGTTCGCGCAGGAATTAATCATGGTAAGCAGCGCGGAAAGTCCGTGAAAACTTGCGCCGTAGCCGATCGACGTAGGCACCGCTATCACCGGCTTATCCACCAGGCCTCCAATCACGCTTGCTAACGCGCCCTCCATACCTGCAACTGCAACCACACAGTTCGCCCGCTGGATCACATCCAGCCTGGACAGCATCCGGTGAAGGCCGCTGACCCCCACATCGTACAACCGCTCTACATGGCTGCCGAAATATTCCGCCACTTTGGCCGCTTCCTCCGCCACCGGAATATCCGCCGTACCGGCGGAACAAACCGCGACGCAGCCCGTCCGAACCTTGTCCGGCTTCTCAATCTTAATGATGCGGGACACTTCGTCATACTCCGCTTCGGGATAATACTCCTTTATCAGCTCATACTGAGCTTTAGAAGCCCTGGTGCCAAGCACCTCTCCCTCATGGGCGTACAGGCTCCCAAAAATTTCCACAAGAAATTTGTCCGCCTTGCCGCTGCAAAAGATCACTTCCGGAAAACCCTGCCTTAACTTCCGATGCGTGTCAAGTTTCGCATATCCCTGTTCTCCTCCAAGGTCTTCTTCAAAGGGCTGTCCCCGGAAATACTGCTCCGCCTCATCGACTGAGATTTCTCCCTGCTGCAGCCGTGTTAATATCTCTCTCGTCTCCACGTTATCACCCTTTCCCTAACCCAGAAAACCCATTTTTTTAACCGCCTTTAGCCCGATTTTATAATACCAGGGCAGCAAGTTTTTATCCGCTTCCTTCAGTTTTTTCCGGATTTCCAAATGCTGGGGGCAGATTTCCTCACATTTCCCGCACTCTACGCAGCTTCCCACATCCGCAAAATCTTTCTGCAGACAGACGGTCTGCAGATATTCATGCCTTCCGCTGCCTTTTCCCTCCGTATACATATGATTGTAACACCGGAACGCACCGGAAATATCAATTTTCTTCGGACATTGCATACAATATCCGCAGCCGGTACAGCCCACTTTAAGGGTATTGTGGATTTCCTGCTTCACCTGTTCGATCAGGGCAAAATCATCCTCCTCGAATTCCCCCGCCTGCACTTCTGAGGCTATGCGCATATTTTCTTCTAACATTTCCATCGAATTCATACCCGAAAGCACCGAAGTTACCTCTGGCTGCTGCCAAAGCCACCGAAGCCCCCACTCCGCCGGGCTCCATTTCTTCGGATGCCCCGCGATCAGCTTCTTTGCCTTATCCGGCAGCAGGTCTACTAACTTGCCGCCCCTTAAAGGCTCCATGATAATAACCGGAATTCCTCTTTCCGCCGCTGCAAGAAGGCCCTTTTTTCCCGCCTGGGTATGCTCGTCCATATAATTATACTGAATCTGGCAAAAATCCCAGTCATAAGCATCCAATATCTGTAGGAACATCTCTGTATTTCCATGGAACGAAAATCCAAGGTTGCGGATACTCCCCTCCTGCTTTTTCCGGCTGATCCACTCCTCAATTCCCAATTGCTTTAATTTGTTCCACGCAGTCACATCCGTCAGCATATGCATCAGGTAGTAATCGATATAATCTGTCTGGAGACGTTTGAGCTGTTCAAGAAAATACCGGTCGATCGCTCCCTTTGATTTCACATAGTACTGGGGCAGCTTTGTAGCCACACATACCTGCTCGCGGCAATGATTTCTCCGCAGAATCTCGCCTACCGCCGCCTCGCTGCCCGGATAAATATACGCCGTATCCAGATAGTTCACACCGCCCTTAATGGCCGCCATTACCTCTTTTTCCGCCTTATCGATATCTATCCTGCCGCCTTCTTTCGTAAAACGCATACAGCCGTACCCCAGCAAGGAAACCGGCTTCCCGTATCGGTCGTTTCTATACTGCATATATCTACATCCTTTCCCGTTCTATACGCCTTTCATGGTAAGGGAGATCCGTTTCTTCTTCATGTCCACGCCAAGAACTTTCACATCGACAATATCGCCCACACTCACCACTTCTAACGGATGTTTGATGAATTTCTTATCGGTAATTTCAGAAATATGTACCAAACCGTCCTGATGAACTCCGATATCCACAAATACGCCGAAGTCAATTACGTTGCGAACCGTCCCTTTCAGAATCATGCCCTCCTTCAAATCTTTCATATCCAACACGTCTGTGCGGAGAATTGGTTTCGGCATCTCGTCTCTCGGATCCCGTCCCGGCTTTTCTAACTCCTTTACAATATCCCGCAGCGTAATCTCGCCGATTCCAAGTTCTTGCGCCAACTTCTTATAATCACGGATGGTAAGCGAAAGCCCCACGAGCTTGCCGCCGCTGATATCCGCTACCGTAAAACCCTGCTTTTTCAGGAGTTTTTCCGCCGCCTCATAAGACTCCGGATGTACGCTGGTTCTGTCCAGCGGATTAGCGCCTTCGCTGATGCGCATAAACCCGGCGCACTGTTCAAAGGCCTTCGGTCCAAGCTTCGCCACTTTCAGAAGTTCTTTCCTGCTCCGGAAGCTTCCATTCTCCTCCCGGTAAGCGACAATATTTTTCGCAATAGTCCCGGAAATACCGGAAATATAGGAAAGCAGCGGCGCTGAAGCCGTATTCAAATCCACGCCTACTTTGTTCACACAGTCTTCCACCACGCCGCTTAATGCCAGAGTCAGCTTCTTCTGGTTCATATCGTGCTGGTATTGGCCTACCCCGATGGATTTTGGTTCAATTTTCACCAGCTCCGCCAGCGGATCCTGCAGCCGTCTGGCAATGGATACGGCGCTCCTCTGACCCACGTCAAACTTCGGGAATTCCTCTGTCGCCAGCTTGCTTGCCGAATAAACAGACGCTCCCGCCTCATTAACAATCACATACTGCACCTGCTCCGGAATTTCCTTTAGAAGCTCCACGATTATCTGCTCCGACTCTCTGGAAGCAGTTCCGTTTCCCAGGGAAATCAGGGTAATATTGTACTTCTTAATGATCTTTTTCAGTAAATCCTTGGAAGCTTTAATCTTCTGAGGCGTCGTAGGCGCCGTGGGATAGATAATCGTGGTGCCGATCACCTTTCCAGTAGGGTCCACCACCGCCAGCTTGCAGCCGGTGCGGAACGCCGGATCCCACCCAAGAACGGTCTGTCCCACAATCGGCGGCTGCATGAGAAGCTGTTCTAAGTTCTTGCCAAATACCGTAATCGCTCCATCCTCCGCCTTCTCTGTCAGATCGTTGCGGATCTCCCGCTCAATCGCCGGAGCAATCAGCCGGTGATAGCTGTCGTCAGCCGCTTCCTTTAAAATCGGCGTTGTATAAGGATTATCGCTATGTATGGTTTTTTTCTCCAGATAGCGCAAGATATCCTCCTCCGGCGCTTCCACCTTTACCGCAAGGAATTTCTCCTTCTCTCCCCGGTTTAAAGCCAGCACTCTGTGACCTGCAAGCTTCGTCACCGGCTCGTCGAAATCATAATACATTTCGTATACCGATTCGGCCTCCGCATCCTTTGCCAGGGAAACCACCTTGCCTTTCTTCACGGTCATGTTCCGAATCCAGGTACGGTAATCCGCTTCATCGGAAATGCTTTCTGCAATAATATCCTTTGCCCCGGCAATGGCGTCCTGAACCGTAGCTACTTCCTTCTCCAAATCCACATACTCTGCCGCCAGCTCTTCCACAGGAACTTTCGTGTTCTGCAGCGTAATCAGAGCCGCCAGAGGCTCCAGCCCACGCTCCTTTGCTATCATAGCGCGGGTTCTCCTCTTGGGCCGGTAAGGACGGTACAGGTCATCCACCGCAACCTGCGTCTCCGCCGCCAGAATCTGCGCCTTTAATTCCTCCGTAAGCTTCCCCTGCTCCTCAATACTTGAAAGAACCTGTTCCTTTTTCTCCTCCAAGTTTCTCAAATACGTCAATCTCTCGTCCAGCTTTCTTAGCTGCTCGTCGTCTAAGGTTCCATGCTTTTCCTTTCGGTAGCGGGCAATAAAGGGAATGGTATTGCCTTCGTCAATTAACTCCACTGCAGCGTCCACCTGCCAGCGTTTCACTCCAAGTTCTTCTGTAATCTTTTGATTAATATCCATAATAACTATTCCTCTCCATTCCTGTTTTTTCTATATTTCATACGTTGGTTTGCCTCTCGCTAAGCATCCATAAATATCCGCATCGGATAACTTCTTAATAAGCTGCTATACAACTGCTTCAATAATTTTTTTATCTCCGACCATGACTTCCCGAACCCCAACCTGTTTCTTTATATTAAAATTAAAACTCAGCAGATATCCTTCCTTCTTATTATAATCTTCCAAATATCCCGCAAGCTGCTGTTCTCCGCGTTTATGATATTCCTCTCCGCGCCAGATCTTCATCTCGACAATAAATCTCTCTCCACGATAATCTACGATAACGTCCGTACGCCGCAGTCCTCTGGTACGCGTCTCCACATAATAATTTCCTGTGCCGTTGATTATGGGACGCAGATATAACAGAAAAAATTTGCGGCCTTCCTCTTCTACAAATCTCTCGCCGGAGTCGCCGTATAACTCATGGAAATGCGCCGTAAACTTCTCCAATACCCTCCTCATATTCAAATGCCCATCCCAAACAAATTGGTTATGTTCCTCTAAAGACGCCTGATAAATATCGGTACTCCGCATCTCTTTGATTGACAAAAAATAATTATAAAGCAGCGTGTCAAAAATCCGGTTTGCCGGCTCTGCCATTCCGTTTCGTTCTCTTAAGAACCCAAACATCTCGCCCACGCATATTACCGGATTCAAAGAATTATACGCGACCGCCCTCCCTGAAAACAAAAGGCCGTCCAGCATCTCTTCTAATTCCGGATAATCCGTCAGCTTATTAACCAGCGACTCAAAAAGCGGATTCTTTTCCATAAGAAGCATCCGCTCCGCCTCTAAAAAACCATCCCGGGTCCAGGCATTTCTTCTTCCGCCAAAACATTCCGACTTGCTGACTTTCTCATCGATCAGCATGCAAAGCCTGGAAACAAGATACGGATATCCCGAGGTATAGTCATACAGTAAACCGGCAATTCCATCCACATCCATCCCTGTCTCATAATCCCGCTCGTATTCTTGGAGCATCCCCGCAATCTCCTGTTTGGAAAAGCTCATATTCACCTCAAAATCTGCCGCTATATTCCATGGACTGTTTTTAAGCGGATACTTCTCTTCTATGAATCTGTCTTTCAGGTTTCTGATATCATATACGCCCGCCAGTATCACTGATTGAAAAGTAGGCTTCACGGTTCGATTCATATAATATCCCCGAAGCTGCGACAGGAAACTTAAAAATATCCGATTATCAGACGCATGATCCGTCTCGTCGATCAGCAGTACCAAGGGTTTTTCTGCCCTGCCGCACCAGCTTATCAAATATTTAAACAGCTTAGAAAGCGTGATTCCCGGGATTTTTCCATCTGCAATCAGGCTCAGCTCTTCTCTGATATCTTCCGGAATAGAAAGCTCCCCGGCCGCATCTAGTATTTCTCTCACAAATGCCTCCGCAAACGCCGCCTCTGTTTCAAAATCCGCATAACTTAACATCTGAAAATCAAGATGGATGACTGCGTAGTCCTCCTTCAGATAGTCCCGTAACGCCTGGAGCGTTGTCGTCTTGCCATATTGCCTTGCCCGGTTAATCGTAAAGTACTTCCCTGCGTCAACCATGGCCTTAATCTGCCTCAGCTTATCTGAGATATCCACCATATAATGCTCCCCCGGACGGCACACCGCATTCACGTTAAAATGTCTCCCCATGCCCGTCTCACCTCCTATTGTGTAAGCATATCATGAACAAATTGCAGTTTCAAGCGTTTCTATTCGCGCTCAGGGACAACCGCCTGCAAAACAGTAACAACTGGGGTTACTGTTCACACAGTACTTTGCATTCACTGCAAAGTACGTAAGAAAATGATTCAGGTGTGAGCAAAGCCCATTCGCGAAGCGAATTTTAAATGGATTTGCGAAAGTTGCTGTGAACGGAGTGAACAGTAACCAACTGGGGTGCAGAAGAACCGAGTCTGCTCTGTTTTCTTGAATCCGAGGGGAATTTATGATATACTTAGTAGATGAGCACACGTAAATATAAAGGAGACCAATGCAGTTATGCCAGAGCCACAGGAATTATCCAAACAACAGCAAAAATCAAAAGAAACTAAAAGCCGCATTTTCCGCGCGGCGAAAACCATCCTCCAGCAGAAGGGCTACGAAGCTCTGTCTATCAAAAACATCTGCGAAGAAGCAGGCGTCTCAAACGGAAGCTTTTACCACCATTTTAAAACTAAGGACGACCTGTTGTCCTACTATATTGAAGAACAGCCCGGCATTAATCCCGATTTGCTTGACCTGCCCTCTAACGCAGACGAGGCTAAGATCACCATCATCCATGTATACTTAAATTATATACATTACTGCCGGGAGCTTGGATTGGAATTTATCTCTAATTATTATACGCCCAAGAACCAGTCCTTAAATCCGGATATCTGGGCGAACCGCCCATATCCGATTGTCACGGTTCACAATTATCTGCAGAAGGCAATCGACGCCGGCATCATTGCACTGCGCCACCCATTGGATGATGTGAGTACCGACATCCGTATGATTGTAATTGGAAATGTATTTGAGTGGAGCCTTAAAAATGGAGAAGCAGATTTTGAAAAGAATATGCGCCGCTCCTTAGAATGCTATCTGGACGGCGTAATCAAATAGACATACTGCCAAATTATCTAAAACAGGAAAAACAATGCATATTAATTTCCTAATAAAAAGACCTTCCAAGCAGGCGGACTTGAAAGGTTTTTTTATTAGGGAATTGGCTTATTCAGCCATGTCAATCATTTGATAAGTTCATTATACCGCTCAGTTATCTAAATTTCCAATCGGTTATTTTGATATACGCGTACACTTATAGGAATTTTCTATATGATTACGGATTCTTTCTCTTTAAAAGCTCCTCAGCCTTACTTTGTGTTACTTTAAAATAGGGAAGATAAATATACCGTTCCTTTTCAAAACCAATTTTATCCATCCCGTCTCCAGTTACCAGCGCTACAGAAAGCTTCAGCATTGCCGACGCCTGCCCCTCTTTATCGTTGTATACCGTTCCCGCCAGCTTCAAATCCCTGACCGCTTCCAATCCCACGTCGGTTCCGTCAATCCCCAGGAACACCGGCAGGGCAGACTCGGTATAGTTCAGCTTCTCGTAGGCGTCAACAGCGCCCAACGCCATATCGTCATTGTTTGCAAGGACAAGTTCTATTTTGTTCTGATGCTGGCTGATCATCTGCAGCATCTGGTTCTGCGCCTGCGCCCGATTCCAGTTTGCAATGCCATAGCTTAGCTTTTCAACCTCAATATCATTGCTTTTCAGAGTATCTACCGCATTTTCTGTACGAATAATCGCATCCTGATGGCCCGCTTCCCCTTCCAGCACCACATACTGAATCTTGCCGTCCCGGTTACGGTCTACTCCTGAATCCGCCTCAATCAGCTCTACAGCCAGTTCTCCCTGCATAGTCCCGGACTGCTCCGCAAACGCTCCCACGTAGTAGAGCCTGTCCCACTGCATCAGATCTTCTGTAACCGGCTCGCGGTTAAAGAAGATAACCGGCACATCGTTCTCTCTGGCAAGGTCGATAATTTCAGACGGGTTCGCCCGGTCTACCAGATTAACGCAAAGCACGTTGCAGCCCGCGTCAACCAGCTCCTGTACCTGATCATTCTGAGTCCGCTGGGAACCGCCCGCGCCGCGAATCAACATAGCTGTCTCATAGCCTTTTTCTTCATAGTCCTGTATTTCATCCTTTAAGCATGCAATCAGCGAATTCAGAAACGTATCGCTCTGGTCATAGTAGGCCACCCCCAAATATACCTTATCTTCTATATCAGGCTGCTCCTTTCCACAGGCGCAAAAAAGCTGTATTCCCATACAAAAGACCATTCCTGCCGCCATTATTCTTTTCATTTCCATAATAACTCCATCCCATTCCCACTTATCGGTTACTGGCTCATCGTAAAAAGAATCTCCTGATTCTCTTTTGAAAATAAATTCTGTTTGCGCATAACCGTAAAACCTACCGTCCGGCTCTCCGGTTTCCGGAAAAGATATCCAAAGCTTTCCGCCGCGCTGATCAAACTCTGATATCCCATATCAAAATCATCCGGCACCACCAAACACTGCGCATAATCTGTATCCAGACAATACACTGCTTCCATTGAATTCCCGATTCCATACACCAACGCTCCATGCAGATTGTTAGCGGCAACGGCCTTTCCGGCCAATACCAGGCTATAGTCGTCCAACGCAACAACAAAATCTACTTTTGATTTCCGTTCCAGAACCATGTCTTCCTCGTCTTTCGACGGATCCGAAACCTCCCAGACCGTCTTCACTCCCATATCCTTCAATACCGATACGACCCCTTCCCTCCTCTCCCGTACAGACTCCGAAGCGCCGTATTCCGCCACGAATCCCAGCGTTTTTCCCTTAACCTTTCTATTGTAATCCTTTAGCAGTTCTTCTGCCAACGCCTGTCCCACCGCGTAATTGTCTGGTTTCACAACCGGAAGATCCGCCCCCTTTGCATTCCCGGCCGCTGATTCTTCCGCCAGTATGACTGGAATCTTTTTCTCCAGCTTTTTTAACATATTCTGTGTATCGTTATCCGGCGCCGGCTGCACGATCACCGCGTCCGCCCCATTGGCCATTTCACTCTCAATTGCTTTCTTTTCCTCCTCTGCAGTTAAGCCTTCTCCCATACTGACAATAAACAGCTCAATTTCTTCATCCTGCGCCGCCATACGAAGGCCATATTTAAACGCCGCCCACCTACTATCATCCGACCCTTGTATAATCACCGATACTTTTCCCCGTTCCTCACCGCTCTTTCCCCAGAGCATGCCAACCGCCGCTATAATTACCATAACCCCCAGAGCGGCTTCCGTTAGAATAAACATTCTTTTATTACTTTTCATTTTGTATTCCCCTTATTCCGACTTCTTCTTGTCTGAATCCACCTCAATCAGCTCATGTTTCTTCGCCAAAGGGACGTCCCGCCTCAAGTTTCTTCCTGTTCTCCTCCGTATAGGGTACTGCCGGAATACAAAGGGATACCACCGTCCCCTCATCCGGTTCGCTTTCTACCGAAATACCATATTCCTTTCCGAACAGAAGCTGAATCCGGTTATTAATATTCACAAGGCCGACGCCTGATCCATGTTTGGGAACCCGGTTATTATCTGTCAGCACAAAAGCCACGTCATCCTCAGACATCCCGAAACCGTTATCCGCCACCGAGAGAATAATATTCTCATCCTGTTTCCTTCCCGTTACTTTAATTTCGCCTCCCTCGTCCTCATCCATATCGCCTACGCCGTAGTTGATCGCATTTTCTAAAATAGGCTGCAAGATCAATTTGACCGTACAATAATCGTAAACCTCCGAATCCACATCCAGTACAAAGGCAAACCGATTCTTATAACGGATTTTCTGGATACTCATATAGCTCTGCGCATGCTGCAGTTCATCGCTCACTGTAATAATCGTACGTCCTTTCGATAAACTGATCCGAAAAAGCTTCGCAAGCTGGGATATCATGAAAACGGCCTCGTCATTGCGCTCCCCCTCTACCATCCAGATAATAGATTCTAAGGCATTGTATAAAAAATGCGGATTAATCTGGCTCTGCAGGGCGTCCAATTCACTTTTCCTTCGTTCCGTCTGTTCCAGGACAATCTTGTGCATCAGCATATCAATCTGTTCGTAAGACCGCTGTATAGAATCTCCAAGATGCCGGATCTCCATAGAACCCCCGATATAGATTTCCGGTTTCTTTCCCGCCTCATACTCCAGCACCGAATCATTTAACTTTAAAATCGGACTGGATATCCTGACTGACACGACCCTGTTTACCACTCCCAGCATCATCGCCATCAACAGGATCAGCAGTACGATAAAGTACCGGACATCAAACATATCGTGCGTAAACACAGAATTCGGAATCACGCCTACCAGCTTCCAGCCGGTATAGCTGATGGTATTCACGATCACCTTACAGCTTTCTCCCCTGGAAAATTCATCATACACGCCGTCCTTATAGCCCGCCGCTTTCTTACTATTCTCACTGTAGATACCGTTCGTAATCTGCATCTGTTTGGTATGATAGATAATCTCCCCGCTGTTATCGCACAGATAATAATACTGACCGCTGTTTTTCGCATTGATCTGATTCATCATCCGGGAGATACTGGAGTAATCCATATCTACCAAAAGGACTCCCGTCTGCGGAACGCCGTTATCTGTCAGTTCCACCCCGCGGCTCAAAGAAACCACCCAATGATATCGGAACGCATCATCAAATAGATTTTGAATATGGGGGGTTGAAAAATGCATATTCTCCATCTCGGCTCTTGCCTGTTCGTACCAATCCTGTCTGGTGACATTGGGATCTTCTTTCTGCAGTACAACCGGCTCCGCGCCCATTAAACTCCCATAATTGTTATAGATGGCAATGCTTCTGATATTGCTTTTATTTGCTTCATAAATGCGTTTCATCCCTTGCTGGATATCATTATCCTGATCAGAAAAATCATTCTCCTTTATCACGTTATAATAAACCGCATCGGATATCTGCCGCATGCTCACCAGATAGTCTTCCATATTCTCCCCGGTCTGTTCCATCAGCTTTTCCGTACTCCTTATCATCTCTTCCCTGGATGCGGCGGAAAACCTCAGATACATCATAACGCCCAAAATCAACAGCACGGAAACGGATATAGAAGAAAACACCAGCATAATCGTTGACTGCATCCCTCTCGGTTTAATATTCTTAAAATACTCCCGGCATTTCTGTACTAAACATTTCTGTTTCACTGCTGTTTTTCACCTTCCGTATGCTCGGTTCGATACCTGGACGGGGATACGCCAAACCGCCGCTTGAATACATAACTGAAATAATTCGGATCCGTATAGCCTACCTGCCTCGCTATCATATAACTTTTATCATTGGTTTCAATCAGCAGCCGGGAAGCCTGATCCATACGGTAATCCGTCAGATACCCGATAAAAGAATTCCCCGTCTTCTTTTTGAAAATAGTGGAAAAATATGAATTGGACACGCCCAAAACCTGACACACCCCGTCCAGAGAGAGCATCTCGTCTGCATAATTGTTATGCACGTACTCTTTTGCCTTTGACACAAAGGACTTTGTAGACCGATTCCTGGCGTCTAACAGTTCCTCATGAAAGGAAAGACTGGTATCCGTAAGCCACTTCTCAAGCGCGGCTTTATCCATATCCAAAAGACGGGCATACAGCACTTTCATATTCTCCGGAAACACTTCCGTTCTGATTTCCTGATTTATTGCAAACCGGTAAAGGGCGCTGATCATCTCCATAATATCCACATGATACTGCTTCAATGTCCGATCCTGAAAAGCCGCCTGATGAAGATAGCCGGACACCGCTTCTGCGATATCCTCCTCAGATCCCAAGCGGATCATCTTGAACAAATAAGACAGCCTTGCGTCGTCCGTCTGCCCTGGTTTACTGACCTCCTGGGGAACATTCTCCTTCATATTAATCGCCCTGGAAGCGCCATAGAGAACCCGATAAGACACCGCCGTCCTTGCGCTTGCGTATGACCCGGACAGTCCTGCGACGCTCCCGCAGACCTGTCCGATTCCTACCGTAACAACCGCGCCGATGATATGGCGGGCATACTTGCAGAATCTGTCGCAATCGTCCGTTAAGTCTATGATCTCGCTCTCACTGCCAAGCTGCGCAATCAAAACAATGTTCTCAAGATAGGGAAACGCCTTTGCCTGCCACTTTGTCCCCAGATGTTCCTCCGCCTGTTTTCGGACCGATATCGTCAGCAGTACCGGGTTCATCCCCTCCGGCACCTGGCTGACCGACGTATGCACGACAAGGCAGCAAAAGAAAGGCCCCTGGAACGACAGTTGGTAGTCCGCTAAGAACTTAGGCAGCTCTTCCTCACGGATTCTCCCTTCCATCAGCATGGAATAAAAATTCGCCTGAAGAAGCGGCAGGGATTCCAGATAATATTTCTGAAGGATCTCTACATTTCGCTTCTCGCTGATTTCCAGGTCAAGCTTACTCTTTAGCTGTGTAAACACTTTGCTAAGCTCCAGAGAGTTCACCGGCTTTAAGATATATTCCTCCACCTCCAAATGAACGGCCTCTTTCGCATATTCAAACTCATCAAATCCTGTAAAAATCAGTATCTTCGTATCCGGATACTGCGTCTTGATACGATGGGATAACTGCATGCCGTTCATATACGGCATCTTAATATCTGTCATAACAACATCCGGCTGGTAATCTTCCACCATCTCAAACGCTTTCACGCCATTACAGGCATACCCCACTATGGAAAACCCCAACTGTTCCCAGTCCAGTTTTTTCATAATGACTTGTATTACTTCTTCCTCATCATCTACCAAGAGTACCGTATACTTGTCCATCTCTTCCCCCTCATATTCCGGCGTGTGTCTTAAAATTATTTTCTGATGAATGTTCAAGCACACTTTTATTTTATTATATCAAAAAGCCAAAAAAAGAGCCAGAACAATGTCTGGCTCTTTTCTTTCTGCTGTTCACAGCCGCCGCTATTTTTTCTGTACATATTTCAGACAGTCAAGGGTTACCGCTACCAGGATGATAATTCCTGAAAATACAAACTGCAGGTTTGTATCAATACCCAAAATTGTCAGAGAATACGTTAAAGCAGTAAAAATAAATACGCCGACTACCACGCCGGAAATCTTACCGATACCGCCGGTAAAGGACACGCCGCCCACTACGCAGGCTGCAATTGCATCCATCTCCCAGCCCTGACCGTAAGCCGCGGAACCGGAACCTACCATTCTCGCGCATTCCAGCCAGGAACCAAAGCCGTATAAAATACCTGCCAGAACAAATGCCCCCACCGTTACGGCAAATACGGAAATACCGGAAACTGCCGCAGCTTCCGGGTTTCCGCCCACTGCATACAGATTCTTTCCAAAAGTTGTCTTATTCCAGATAAACCATACAATCGCAACAGCGGCTACCGCCCAGAGAATAATTGTCGGAAAACCATTAACCTTAGGAATAATCATATTCGGAATCACCGGCTCAATCGCACCAAAAGATACGCCCTTTGTCGCATAGGTAACAAGTCCAAAGATAACCAGCATGTTTGCCATGGTAGAAATAAAGGGATGCATCTTAAACTTTGCGGTAAAAAATCCGGCAATCGTCGTAAAGAACGTACACAAAACAATACATACTGCCAACGACAGAACCACCCGTCCCATGAGAGGCATAGTCGTAAAGTCAAAAATATGCCCGAAAACGGCTCCCGTGTTGATTCCCTGATGCATAATAATCGTTGCGGTCGTCATGCCCATACCGACCATACGTCCGATAGAAAGATCCGTACCGGTAAGAAGAATCAGGCCGGCAACGCCAAGCGCAAGGAACATACGGGGCGACGCCTGCTGCAGGATATTCAGCACGTTATTATAAGTAAGCAGCGGTGAATTCTTTACGATCGGCGTAATAATACACAGCGCGATAAATATCAATATAATCGCAATATACAAACCATTCTGCAGCAAAAACGCCCTCTTGTTAAATGTATATTTATAGTTCTCCCATTTCTGGGCTCTCGTCTCGGCAAACGTGAACTTTGACATACGCAAAAGGTCGATCAGATGATATTTATAGGTGAACGCCGCGTGTCTGCGGTCCTTAATCTGCTGAAGTTCCTTTTCAAACCCCATCTTAGCGTCAAACTGTCTGTTTTTATATACATATTTCTCTTCCTTGATCTCCTGTTGGTCGGAGGTCTTAGAAAGCGTCGCCTGATGTTCCTTTTCCAATTCGGCAAGCTTTTTCTGATATTTCTCCTTAGCGGCAGCCTTTTCCAATTCGCAGCTTGCCTGTACCGGCTGGTAATACTCCCGGTCAAAATGCTCCTTGATATAACTTTCCGCTTCTGCAATCAGCCCTGAAACCTCGGCTTTATTTTTTGCCTCGACCGCCTGTGCTTTCTCCAGTTCGGTCGTCGCCTTTGCAATCCGCGCATCTCTGTCTTCTTTTGTAAGGGCTTTGTCTCTTTTTACTCCATCAATCCTGTTCTGAAGAGAGATAACTTTATCTGTCCCGTCCAACCTGAGAGCGTCAATTTTCGCCTGAATTTTACCCACATAATCCTCAATCGGCTGACGAAGCTTCTGTTCCTCATCCGCTGTCAGAATTTTACTGTTTTCATTCGCCATATCTTTCATCTCCCTCATCATAGATACTTTGCACTAAGCCTTAACAGCTCTTCCTGATTTGTCTCTTTTGTATTCACAATCCCGGAAAGTCGCCCGTTTGACATGACGCCGATACGGTTTGTAATTCCTAAAATCTCCGGCATTTCAGAAGAAACAACGATGATTGTCTTTCCTCTTTTCGCCATACTGATAATCAATTCGTATATCTCGTATTTTGCTCCTACGTCAATTCCTCTTGTAGGCTCGTCCATCATAAATATCTGCGGCTCCCGTTCCAGCCACTTTCCGAAAATAACCTTCTGCTGGTTTCCTCCGGAAAGACTTGAAATCATGTCGTCCGGCCCCATACATTTGGTGTGCATAACCCGTATCTCATCCGCCGTCGCCTTTATCATTTTTGCATCAGAAAGGGCAACTCCGGATTTATACTGGTTCAGATTTGCAATGGTGGTATTAAAGGTAAGGTCGCCCTTCAAAAACAGCCCGTTGGCCTTCCGTTCTTCTGTAATCATGGCAAACCCGTGATCCATAGCTTCCCTGGCGCTGTTAAAGGTCATTCGCCTTCCGTTAAAATACACATACCCGGCCGCCCTCGTCCGCACGCCAAAAATCGTCTCTAAAAGCTCGGTACGTCCGGCGCCGACCAGTCCATATAATCCAAAAATCTCTCCTTCCCTCACATCAAAGGAAATATCCTGCAGATGCGGTTCGTATTTTGTAGACAAGTGCTGAACGGATAAAATCGTATCCTTCGGCTCATTGTCCACAGGCGGGAACCGGTTCTCCAAAGAACGGCCAACCATCGCCGCAATCAGTTCGTTCATATCTGTTTCCTTCGAGTCCTTCGTCATAACCAGATTTCCGTCCCGAAGTACCGATATCTCATCGCATATCTCAAATATCTCATCCATCTTATGGGAAATATAGATCAGGGCAATTCCCTGCTCTTTTAACATCCTCATCATCTCAAACAGTTTGTCCACTTCCTGTACTGTCAGAGAAGAAGTAGGCTCATCAAGAACAATCACTTCTGAATTATATGAAATCGCCTTGGCAATCTCACACATCTGTCTCTGGGATACCGACATGTTCCGCATAGGCTGCGTAAGATCAACGGTCATGCCAAGCTTCCGAAACAGTTCCGAAGCTTCTTTCTTCATTCTTCCCTCATCAATAATACCAAAAGAATTGCGCGGATAACGTCCAAGGAACAAATTATCAATTACATTTCGATCCAGACACTGATTCAGCTCCTGATGAACCATTGCAATACCATTTTCAAGAGCGTCCTTCGGTCCAGAGAAGCTGACTTCCCTGTCTCCAAGGAAAATACTGCCTTCATCTTTCTGATACGTACCGAACAGGCACTTCATCATTGTAGATTTTCCAGCGCCGTTTTCTCCCATAAGCCCCATGACCGTCCCGCGTTTTACATCCAGATTAATATGATCCAGAACCCGGTTTCTGCCGAAAGACTTACTCATGCCGCGTATCGACAAGATGATATTATCTTTCCTATCTGCCATTTTTTTTACTCCTGTATCTGTAGATTCACGTCTTGTGCTTTTAAAAATTATCAGGGAGAATTTCTTCTCCCTGATACTTCATTCCCTAAAGAAACTATTTGAAAAATTACTGGCTAAGCAGTGAGGTATAGGAAGCTGCATTGTCTGTCTTAACCATGTTAATTGCAAATGCATCATACTCTGCCGGATTTCCAAGACGGTTTGTAATGTTGGACTCTGTCTGTCCGTCGCCGCCGATGTAGTCAACGTCAAGGTTCAACAGCTTATCATAGTTCTGCAGAAGCGGCTGATAGGTTGAACTCAGGAAGTTATCAGACGCATTGTAAATGTTCAGCCATACCTTCTTAGACGCATGTGCGCTCTCGTCGAGCTGTGCTGATACAGGCTCGTAAATCTTGGTAGAGTCTGTGAAATCCTGATAGTTATCTCCCGTTACAGCTACGTTCAATGCATAGTAAGAACGCTCTTCTTCTCTATATACGTATACGTCTTCGCTCAGAACATTGCCTGCATCGTCTGCTGTTCCGATACCTGTGTCAATATCTACGCCGTCTAATGCGTTGCGCAGAACACGAAGCGTCAAGTAAGCCTGAACGTCTGCATGCTGGCTGATAGTTCCGCCGTAGCCTTCTGCGATAGCAGCTACCGCGTCAGAGTTAGCGTCATAACCAAATGTAGGAACCTTCTGGTCTTTTGACCATGCGTTGAACATAGACATTCCCATACCGTCGTTGTTAGAAGCGATAACGTCGATCTGCTCTCCGAAGGATGAAGACCATGTTCCGATAGCGTTTCCTGCCGTCGCTGCATCCCATGTAGCGCCTGCAGAGTTCTTCATCTCCTGAGAAGCAAGCTCACGAACTACATATTTCTTTCCGCCGACTTCAATCTCGCCGTCCTGTACAGCGCTTGCGGAACCGTCTGTGTTTGTTCCGATTGGTTCGCTGTTAATCTCGCCGTCTTTCTCCACGCCGGTACCAAGCGCTTTTCTAACGCCTCTGGTACGCGCGATAGAGTCGTTGTGTCCGATATCGCCGATCGCAAGAACATAGCCGATTACGCCGTCGCCGTTGCGGTCAAGACCATCGATATTCGCCTCGATGTACTCCTTGATCATGGTTCCCTGGAGTTCTGCGCCCTGATTTGCGTCAAATCCTACATAATATGTATTGTCATTGAAGCTTAATGCCGCCATATCAAGCTCTCCTGTGGAGCTGTTAGATGGCTGACGGTTGAACCAAACCAACGGCTTGTCCTTGTTTGCTACGTCTGAAGACGCGCTGCCGGATCCGCCTCCATCGCCTGAACCGCCGTCGTCGGATGTGGAACCGCCGCCTCCGCAGGCTGCAAGCGACAGGCCAAGCATAGCCGTCAACGTCAAGGAAATAATTTTCTTGCTCATTTTCATTTTACATTTCTCCCTTCATTTACACGCTTTTTCTGCGTTTCATTGATAAAAATAGTATATCGGAGCAGAAAAAAATAAAACATAGAATATTTTTCACTATTCATTGAAATTTGTTAGACAATTTTTTCCTATCCCACTTTTTGTCAAAAGATAAACATTGGTTGTGGCCTTCCTTCTCCTATGCTATGATAAGTATGATAAAAATACTGATCACAAAGGGTAACGCCTGAGGGAGAAGGAGGAAAACAAAAGATGTATGATGTAAACTCGAAACACGCAGAGGACTTTATCAATCATGAAGAAATCTTAGAAACTCTTGCCTATGCAGACGAGAATAAAGATAATCTGGAACTGATTGAGCAGCTCGTCGAAAAAGCCGCGTTACGGAAGGGCCTGTCCCACCGGGAAGCGTCGGTTCTTCTGGCCTGTTCTGACAAAGCTATGAACGAGAAGATCTTTAAACTGGCAGAACAGATAAAAAAAGATTTTTACGGCAACCGAATCGTTATGTTCGCGCCGCTGTACCTGTCCAATTATTGTATCAACGGCTGTACTTACTGCCCCTATCACGCAAAGAACAAGCATATTGCCAGAAAACAATTATCCCAGGACGAAATCCGAAAAGAAGTAATCGCCCTGCAGGATATGGGACACAAACGCCTCGCCTTAGAGGCCGGCGAACATCCGACTTTGAATACCATGGATTACTACCTGAAATCCATAGAAACCATTTACAGTATTAAACATAAAAACGGCGCCATCCGCCGTGTGAACATTAATATTGCGGCAACTACCGTGGACAATTACCGTCTTCTGAAGGAAGCCGGTATCGGAACTTATATTCTATTCCAGGAAACCTATCACAAGGAAGGTTACAAACAGCTCCACCCGACCGGACCAAAAAGCGACTATACTTACCATACCGAGGCTATGGACCGGGCTATGGAAGGCGGGATTGACGACGTGGGCGTGGGCGTTCTCTTCGGACTTGACAAATACCGCTATGAATTTGCAGGGCTGCTTATGCACGCGGAACACTTAGAAGCCGCCTTCGGCGTAGGCCCGCATACCATCAGCGTACCAAGGCTCCGAGACGCGGACGATATCGATTCTTCTTCATTTAAGAACGGAATTGACGACGACACCTTTGCAAAGATTGTCGCCTGCATCCGAATTGCCGTTCCATATACCGGAATGATCATCTCCACCCGGGAAAGCCAGAAAGTAAGGGAGCGGGTGCTTCACCTCGGCATCTCTCAGATCAGCGGCGGTTCTAGGACCAGCGTCGGCGGATACTGCGAACCGGAACCGGAGAATGAAAAGTCTGAACAGTTCGACGTCATTGACAGCCGCACCTTGGACGAAGTGGTTCAATGGCTGATGAGGATGGAATACATTCCGAGCTTCTGTACCGCCTGCTACCGGGAAGGCCGAACCGGAGACCGATTTATGTCCCTGTGCAAAAGCGGACAGATTCAGAACTGCTGCCATCCAAACGCGCTGATGACCCTTCAGGAATACTTGATGGATTATGCTTCGCCGGAGACAAAGGCGCTGGGAGATCAATTAATTGATAAAGAAATTTTAAATGTGCCGAATGAAAAAGCCCGGTCTATCGTAACCGAGAACCTTCGGCTGATCCGTGAAAATAACCGGAGGGATTTCCGGTTTTAACAATTGAAACAGAAAGTATAATATACGTACAGAAGGGGCTGTCGGGAAATAGACAGTTCTGAACAGGGCGAGGAACGGCTTACATGA
>CAJURK010000033.1 GCA_910588745.1 uncultured Dorea sp.
TATCCATACTTCGACACAGTTAAGTTCATTGAATGCGTCAAGGCTTTTGAAAAGCGGAAATATCACTGTGTGCAAGAGCAGCATCTGCAGCCTGCTTAAAAAAAATGCCGTCCATTGTGGATAAAGCCTCTGTAAAAAAGGTCTGTGTGGATGATTTCGCACTCAGGAAAAGGTTCTCCTATGGAACGGTCATGGTCGCTCTTGAAAGCCATAGGATCATTGACATGATTCCCTCCAGGGAGAGCATTGATGTCAGCAGATGGCTTGCAACATTTCCAAATATCCAGATCGTATCCAGAGATGGGGTATACACTTATTCGTCAGCAGCAACGGATTCGCATCCCGAGGCAGTACAGGTCAGCGACCGATTCCATTTAATCTCTCAGGGTCTAATTCCCCGCAGCTCTGCTGCGTAACAAACTTTCTCATGGAGCGACCCTTCAGATACCCCGCAGCTCTGCTGCGGGGTAGTTCATTAAAAGGACTTTCAGAAGCCATAAACAAATATATCATCAGGGAATTTCCCGCCAGAGTAGAGATTCCATTGACTGAAGCAATTTCAGATGAAATGGCAGCGCTGTACAATACTGCAAACAGGGCACTCCGGATCAGGTTTGCCCATAAGAAACGGAAAAAAGGCCTGACGGTATCGGATATTGCACTGTTGCTGCATTCGTCTCCCACAACCATCCGAAAATATCTTGCCATTCCGGAAGATGAGATTCCGAAGGACAGGGCCGTCTCCCGGGAAAGGCAGCACCAATTGGCGCGGCAGCAGAAGCAGCAGGAAGTTGACGAAGCCAGAAGACTGGCAGGGGACGGGTATCCGATTGGACAGATTGGTACTATGATGCACCATACATATAAGACCATACAGAATTACCTGAATTCTGACTATCGTGTTACAGATGGCCATTATAATGCACGGATCCCCGGCAAACTGGCTCCCTATGAGAAAGATGTCATAGAACTCCGGAGCCAGGGGCTTACCTATCCCCAGATCCATACGCTCCTTTGTGAAAAAGGATATACAGGAAGTGTTGCGTCCCTTAGGATGTTCATGCAGAAAGAAAGATCCCGGATGCGGGAGCAGGATGAGCAGGGCAACCCCCAGTCTGAATTCATCCAGAGGAAATCCCTCTGCCAGCTGATTTATAAGAAACTGGAAGATGTCGCAACAATCACTGCTGGCCAGTATGGGCAGGCATTGGAGACGTATCCATTGCTAAGCACTCTTTATTCCCTGGTGAAAGAATTCCAAACAATTGCAGCAAGGGATTTGTTGCTGCCAATGGGAATTTCTTTTTTTATATTTAAGGCTATTTCTTTACTAGTAGATGTCTATAAAGGTACGGTTGTTTTAAAGAAAAATCCGATATACGGCGCCCTTTATTTATCATTTTTTGGTCAGGTAGTTTCTGGACCAATCTGCAGATATAATGAATTCTACGAAAAGGCAGACAGAGTGGGTGAAGGTAAATTTGTCTGGGACATGTTTTCAGACGGAGGCTACTTGTTCGTGAAAGGATTTATTAAGAAAGTTCTCTTGGCAAATGTGTTAAGTCTGATCGTTGTTGAAATTTTTGCGATAGATTTGGAGCAGACATCAGCGCCGCTGCTTTGGCTCGGAGCAGTTTCTTATTCATTACAGCTTTATTATGATTTTTCTGGATATTCGGATATGGCGATCGGAATTGGCCAGATGTATGGTATAACCTGTCCGAAGAACTTTGATTATCCATATATTACAAAATCGATTAGCGAATTCTGGCGTAGATGGCATATTACGCTGGGAGCATGGTTTAGGGATTATATCTATATACCGCTAGGGGGTTCCCGAGTTGCTTCAAAAGCAAGGTTATATTTTAATCTGCTTATTGTCTGGATAT
Source organism: uncultured Dorea sp. (assembly GCA_910588745.1). Lineage (GTDB taxonomy): Bacteria > Bacillota > Clostridia > Lachnospirales > Lachnospiraceae > Claveliimonas. The sequence goes on from CAJURK010000033.1 coordinate 1,890, forward strand.
TGACAGGAATCTGGCATGGTGCAAACTGGACGTTTATTTTTTGGGGATTGGGATATTTTGTCGCAATTGCTTTTGAGAAGACGTTTGGATTACCGAAAAAATTAAAGTCAAAATGGAGCAGATTATTTTACCGCATAGCGGTGCTTGCTTCTATCAATTTTCAGTGGGTTATTTTTAATTCTGCAGACCTGCTTACAGGTCTTAGATACATAAAACATATGTTGATCGGCTATGGATATGCACTTGCTAACGCTCGAACTTGGATATTATTAAAAGAATATGGCATTGTTCTTGTGTTGGCGCTCGTATTTGCAACGCCAGCCATTCCAAGGTTGATAAAGCGCATTGTGTCAAAAGGGAAAAAGACGAAGAGTATTTCTGAGGTGTTCATAGGAATTACTATGGTATTATTATTTATCTGTGCATTATCTTTTGTAATTGCCGGACAGAATAATCCATTTTTGTATGGAAATTTTTAGGAGGTGATTTTGTGGAGAGTAATTGTGAGAAAAAGTTGGTGACTATTTTATTACTGATCGTAATATTTTTTGGAAGTTTATGGAGTGATGCTTATAAATATGCAGATGAGATTATATTATCTGTCTTTGGGGATGTTCAGACGGAATGGAACATATGGAAGGCAAAACATAATACGGAGGATGGAGAAGAAATAGACGAGATATCTTTGAGGGCAAAGGATGCGATAGGAAATGATATTCCTGCATATGCTGCTACAGCATCTGATTATTTATCAACATTGCCGTTTAAACAAGGGATGGTAGATATCAATGGAACCCTGGCTAAAGCTTTTAATATGAGAGAAGTATATAAAAATAGCGGAGGAATTGTACTGAATAATGGTTATGTCGCGGGAACGTATACTTATACTTCGACTGATTATGAAATTCAGCAGATTGCGGAACTGAAAGCATATTTGGACGAGAGGGGAATTCAATTATTATATGTAAATGAACCTACAAAATATATAGACGATCGTGTAATTGCTGAAGATTTAGGCTTAAGTACATATATTAATGATAATACGGATCGATTTTTACTTAGATTAGAAGAACTTGGAATTCGATATATTGATTTGAGAGATACTATTATTGAACAGGGTCTGGATTCATTTAGCATGTTCTATAAAACGGATCATCATTGGACAGTACAGATGGGAAAGATGGCGGCAGAGGTGATTTCTGAGGAATTGAACAACTTTTATGGATATAATATTGATTTGTCATTGTATGAGCCGAATAAATTTATATATAAAGAATATCCGAATGCGTGGCTGGGAGAACAGGGCAAGAAATTGGGGAAATCTTTCGTAGGACTGGATGATTTTACTTACATAGCGCCAGATTATGATACTGCATTTAATGTATCGTGTAGCGGTAGCGTTATTAGCACCGGCGCATTTGGACAGGTGTTGGTGGAACAGACTATGTATTTGCCAGAGAATAATGATAATATTTATACGGCGCCTAGTTGGCATTATTCTTATATGTGGGATTCCAGGATAAATGACACAACGGTAGATAATCTGATGAATACGGAGGGGAAAAGATTCTGGTTTTGGGAGATTCCTATGAGCAGGTTACAATTCCGTTCTTAGCATTGGGAGTTTCACAAGTACAGAGCCTGGTACTGCGCAGTTACGAAGGAAGTTTGAGGGAATATATCGATACACATGAAATAGATACGGTGGTGATCGCATATGCTTCTTTTATGATCGGGGCGCATGATAATGAAGCATCTGCAAATTATGCAATGTTTGATTTTCAGTAAGAGACATTCCCATGCAGGAGATATCAGAAAGATGAATATCTCCTGCGTTTTAAATGTAATTCGTATCATGGCGTTTCTTTTATCTTTTTAATAATGGAGGCGAGAAACTCCATCCCGGCGTTTTGGCCGCTATTTTAGGCGCTCCATAAATGCCGTGTGATTCCTCGTATATTGCCCTGATTTCTTTCATCCGTCTCTCTTTTTTGGTCTGGCAAACAGATAGGACGTGCTTCTTGAAAGCAACGTATTCGCTTCTTGAAACGCTAAAATCCGAAGCGCTCCGCTGATATTCAGGCGGCGTTTACCCAGTTCCTCGGGGCATTACGGCTTATTCCAAGGTTTTTTGCGCATTTCTTTAGGCCAAGCTCCTAATAGGAGAGATAATACTGAACTGCATTGTCCTTAAACTGCTTATCAAATTGTTTGCTCATGAAAATCTCCATTCCGCCGCCTTTCAGTTGGCGGCACAAATAGTTATGAAAGTTTTCCAAACCTCTACTTTGTGCGATATAATAATTCTCAAGAAGCTATACTACAAAGCACAGTAGGAGGAGTTGTAAAAACTTTCTTCGTTTTAGACAGCATGAAAATCAGTGTAAGTTCTGCCTTTTCAAGCACAAATGAGTGGTATTACGAATCCGTACACTAAGAATTGTTTAAGCGCCTTAGTTTAATTGTGTGGCAGTTCAGTCAATGGCCTCTTATCTTTTTTGAAAGGAGTCTGACTATGAAAGTATCCGTATTCTCAGAGAATACATCATTACTGAAATGAGTGGAAATACTTGTCAGTAATATATATCATATGATATGATAAAAAAGCTACAGAAGGGGTTTGATAATACAGGGATTTGGTAAAAGAAGTTCGTTATAGGAAGTTCAATTATGATCAGTCTTGGTGTTATAGGGGACTATCTTGAGAAGATTTATGATGAGATTAAACAGAGGTCTTGATATACTATTACAGGAATTAAGGATATAAAAATAATTTTATTTCGTATGGTGTGGAAAAGAAAATGTACAGATTGTTTAAGAAGTACCAAGAAATAGTAATGTATATATTGATAGGCGTATGCACGACAGCGGTATCTCTTGTATCGTATTTTATTCTGGCGAATTTGTATGAGGTGCATTATCAGGCGGCAAATGTAGCCAGTTGGGTATTTTCGGTGATGTTTGCATATTTTACGAATAAACTTTTTGTATTTAAGTCAGAATATGCCGGCATAAAAGAGACAATGATAGAGATAGGAAAATTTGTGCTATGCAGAGTTTCATCTTTGATGATAGAGATTGCAAGCATGATTTTTTTTGTACAAGTTTGTGGTTTAGATGATAATAGTGTAAAATTGATGGATCAAGTTATTGTTTTGATAATAAATTATATATTTAGTAAGTTTTTGGTGTTTCAGAAAATATAATACTGAAGTTTGTGCATTAGGTGAAATCTTTTTGTCTGGCTGATGGGTGTTTTGTTTATTTCAGGAGTACAGGTTGTAGTATTGTATCTATATAAACAGCCATAAAGATAAGAGAACGCATTGGCTAGAGAAAATATGGAAAAATCTCTTGATGATCAAGATGATTTCAAACGTGTTTTATTGATGTATTCTAAAAGGAAAGGCTAATGATGGGATATACAATAGAAAAAAATATACAGAAAAAAGAACATAGTATGGCCAAAAAGAATTTATTATTTTGATATTTTAAATATAATGGCTTGCCTTGGAGTCGTATGGCTTCATTGCAGTGGAGATGCGTTTACCTTCAGGCTGGATAAATACTGGCTGATGAGCCTTACAATTCAAGTAGCGGCACACTGGGCAGTTCCGATATTTTTTATGTTGACAGGTGCAAATTTAATGAACTACCGAACGCGTTGTTCCACAAAAGAGTATTTTAAGAGAAGGTTTGTACGGATTGTAATTCCATTTCTTTTTTGGAGTACATTTTATTTTGTATGGAAATGTTGGTTTGGAGAAGCAAAGTATACTGGAATAAGAGACTTTGTTGGACTATACTTAAATAATGGGAGTGTATATATCTTCTGGTTTTTCTATCCATTGTTTGCAATATACTTAAGTATGCCGGTCTTATCGGTTTTGGCGGAGGAACAGCATAAGAAACAATTGTATTATATGGCGGGATTAGGTGTTTTCGTGAATGCATTTATGCCTATGCTCCCAGGTCTTTTGGGAATACCATATTACGATGATCTGAAGCCTCCGATTATTGGGGGATATGTAATGTATGTACTGCTAGGTTGGATTTTGAAAACCGAAACTTTTTCAAAGCGCGTTCGGTATATCGTATATGTCGCTGGTATATTTGGAGCAGTCAGCATGTTTGTTGGAACGATTTTACTTTCTTTGCGTGATGGAATATTGAATGAACTTTTTTGGAATTATCTGCTGTATCCTACTTTGTTTATGGCATGCGCGTTGTTTTTGTTTTTTAGATATTGTAATTGGAAAGTGTTTTCAAATGAAAAAGTCAGGAAGATACTTTCTAAATTGTCAAGTGCGAGTTTTGGTGTGTATTTGATACATATTAAAATAATTGATGTGCTTGTGCAAAATAATATCGTAAACGGTGATTCTCGTTGGTGGATGATGTTTGGTGCAATCGGGATATATTTTGTTTGCGTGGCTATTGTATTTACTGGAAAAAAGATTCCAGGAATAAAGTATATATTTCCATAAGTGACTCGTTGTGATGCAAATTTGATAAGAGAACTAAGGCGATTTCATGCTTGGGGAACTGACAGGGGTAGAAGCGATTGAATAAAAAGAAATCGTTGATATATTTTGCAGAGATCAGTGCGGCAACAGTGGTTATGGTATATAATTTTGTAACCAGAAAACTATTTTTAGAAAACAGGAGGATGTAACAATGAAAAGAAAAGCCTACATAGCGCTGGCATTGGCGCTTTCGCTGGCGCTGCTTCCGGCTTGCTCAAAGAAGGAGGAAAAGAAAGACGAGCCGATAGCAGAAGAACAGAAACCAGAAGAAGAGCAGGAAGAAGAACCGGAGGAAATTCCAGCAAACCAAAATCTGCTTACCGGCGTGCCGGATCTTACGGAGGGAGCGATCGGAAAACGTCCGGTAGCAGTTATGGTAAATAATGTGCCGGACGCTATGCCTCAGTACGGAGTGGAAAAGGCAGATATTATCTTTGAGATTCCGGTAGAGGGAGACCATACCCGGTTTATGGCGCTTTATGCAGATTATACTACGATTCCACAGGTTTGCGCGGTGCGAAGCTGCCGTTATTATTTTCCGGCGCTGTCGTTAGGGTTTGACGCGTTTTATGTGAATTGGGGAATCGATGATTCGATAGCGGATTATCTTCAAATGCTGAATCTTGACCAGTATGACGGGATTGCCGGACAGGGAGGTTTTTTTGGACGTGACCAGGAGCGTCAAAATGCGGGATACTCGCTGGAGCATACGGGATATTTTGACGGGACAAAATTTGCAGGCGTTGTGCAGGCCGATGGAAAACGGACTGATTTGACGGAGGACAAGACCGGTCCCGCATTCCAGTTTCATGGATTGGAGGAGCAGGTGAAGCCGGAAGGTTCGGACTGTACCCGCGTGGATATTGATTTTGGCGCGCAGACGGCCGCTTTCATTTATGACGAGGCAAGTAAGACGTATAAGAAAGAAAACTGCGGACAGGCTCAGATAGATGGAAAGACCGGAAATCAGCTTGCCTTTACAAATGTATTTGTGCTGGAGACTTCTATTTCTGTCAGGGACGAGATTGGCCATAAAGAGATTGATTGGGACGGCGGAGAGGACGCGGTGGGATATTATATTTCCAATGGCGCAGTGCAGAAGATTCACTGGTCAAAGGAACCGAGAAATGAATGGTCAAGGCTGCGTTTTTATGACGAGAGCGGTAATGAGATTAAGATTAACAGAGGCAAGAGCTATATTGCGCTGAATTATCCAAATCAGACAACGATGCAGTAAAACAGAAATTATCAAGGAAAAATTAATATAAGTAATATAAAATAAGGGGATATCGGAAATGGTATCATTTGCCCAAGATGTTGTCTGCCCGATTCGGGGGCGAGCAGCATCATGCAGGCAAATTACATTTCCCGATAGCCCCTTATTGAATGCTAAGGATATGATTTCAAAGCTTTTAACGTTTCAAAGAAAGCAGGATAAGATACGTCAACGCATCGGCTTCCTTTGATTACGGTGGTACCTTTTGCCGCAAGCCCGGCTATGGCAAATGCCATGGCGATGCGGTGATCCAGATGGCTGTCTATAACAGCGCCGTTTAAGGCTCCGGAACCCCGAATGACCATGCCGTCTTCCGTAGGCGTCACGTCGGCGCCCATCGCTCTCAGATTCTCGGTTATAGTATCAATGCGGTTGGTCTCCTTTACTTTAAGCTCCGCGGCATCCTTTATCACGGTAACGCCCTGTGCGAATGCCGCCATTACCGCAATGATAGGCAGTTCGTCGATGAGCGTTGGGATGATGGCTCCCTCTATCGTGACGGCCTTTAGGGGGGAATGCTTTACGAGGATATCGGCAGCAGGCTCTCCGGTAGCGGTCGTTTTGTTTACGCAGGAGATATCGGCGCCCATTCGTCTGCATACGGTCAGGATGCCGGCCCGGGTTGGATTGACGCCGGTGTTTTTTATCAGTATTTCTGAACCCGGAACCAATAAGCCTGCCGCAATAAAATACGCGGCGGAGGAAATATCGCCGGGAACGGTGATTTTTTGTCCATATAATTCATCACATGGCAGGATGGAAGCGGCAGCCTGTCCGTCTGCCGCCGTTTCCGAAGATAGATTTGCGCCGAAGCCCCGGAGCATAAGCTCCGTATGATTGCGGGATAACGTCGGTTCCGTAACGGAGGTTTCGCTATCCGCATAGAGTCCGGCAAGGAGAATCGCGGACTTTACCTGCCCTGATGCGACCGGGGATTGATACTTTATGCCATGCAGTTTTCGAGGTTCAATGAAAAGAGGGGCGCATCCGTCGTTGTTCAAACTGGAAATATGCGCGCCCATGGAATTTAACGGGTCTATGATACGCGCCATGGGCCTGGAATTTAAGGATTCATCGCCGGAGAGCGCAGCGGAAAAAGTTTGACCTGCGAGAATACCGGAAAGCAGCCTGGCAGTAGTCCCGCTGTTTCCGGCGTCTAAAATCCCGGAGGGTTTCTTTAGTCCATGCAGTCCCCTGCCATGTACAAGAATCCGATTAGGCGTATTTTCAATGGCGATGCCCATGCTTTGGAAACAGCGTATGGTGGCTAGGCAGTCTGCGCCCTGCAGAAAATTGGTGATTTCCGTGGTTCCTTTTGCGATAGAGCCAAACATGACGGAGCGATGAGAGATTGATTTGTCGCCTGGGACGGTTACCTCGCCGCGCAGGCTGTTTGCTGGTGTGATTTCCATGGTAGAGACCTCGTTTCTTTCCAAAACTGTATTTTTAATGCTCATAAATAATGTAGCGATGCCGTTTCAGCAGAGCCGTCGCCTTTTCACAGGCTGCTTCATCGTAAAATTCGATACGCAGGACGCCTTCTTCAAATTCCCGGTTGTGGACGATTCCAACATTTTTGATATTAATTGTATTAGATGCCAAAATCGTAGCGATGGTGGCAATAGCACCGGACTCGTCGGGAATATCGCAAAAAACGCAGAAGGATTTCTGGATCAGTCCGCCGGAACCGTCGGGCATGGAGCTGCGGTAATTCCCCGCACGGCCGAACATGTCGTAGATTGCATCGGAGCGTCCCTGGTCAATCAGATCTTTTGCCTTCAGCAGAGTCTGTATGTAATCGTTTAAAATCCGGGAAATATTCTCTTTGTTCTGTGTGCAGATATGCTGCCACATGATGGGAGAGGAGGATGCAATTCGGGTAATATCTTTGAATCCTCCCGCCGCCAGATGTTTCATCAGTTCATCGGCCGTGTCGGTTTCACGGACGAAATTCACCAGGGACGCCGCAATAATATGGGGCAGATGGCTGATCGTCCCCGTGACCTGGTCATGCAGCCGAAAGTCCAGAACCAGAGGGATGGAGCGGAGATTTTTGATAAAAGCAGCGTAAGCTCTGGTTTTTGACGCCGGCGTTTTGGAAGAAGGCGTCAGTATGAAATATGCATTTTCAATTAATAAGGGTCTGGAATTTGCGAAACCGCTTTTTTCAGAACCGGCCATCGGGTGCCCGCCAATGAAATATTCTTCCAGTCCGAGCCTTACGGCTTCCTCATGGATGGGCGTTTTGACGCTTGCAACATCGGTCAGGATTAAATCCGGGTGGAGGTATGGAAGGAGCTGTTCCATGTATGAGGTGTTATATGCGGCGGGGGCGCACAGGAAGATATACAGGCAGTCCCTGAAATTGTTATCAACGGACGTGCAGGCAACGTGGATTACAGAGTCTTTCGTTGCGTCGGCAAGCGTTTCCTTATCATGATCAAAAGCAATAATTTCATAATCGGGATAGTATCGGCGGATTGCCCTTGCGATAGAGCCGCCAATGAGTCCGAGTCCGATAAAGCCGATTTTCTTTGAGTCCATAACTGTACTTCCCTTCGTTTTTTTCTGAAAATATTTTAAGCGAGAATAGATATCCTGTCAACTGCAAAGGTTACTGCGAAGGGAGTGAACGATGTCGGGCGAGATGCACAATTTGTGAAAAAATGATAAAAGAGTTGTAACACGGGAGAAAATTTAGTACAATATATCCATGAGAACTTATATTAAGGAGGCAGCGAATATGAAGGTATACAGAACAGACGAGATCAGAAACGTAGTTCTGCTGGGACATGGAGGATGTGGAAAGACAAGTCTTGTCGAGGCCATGGCTTATGTATCAGGCGCATCAAACCGTATGGGCAAGGTGTCCGACGGCAATACGATCAGCGATTTTGATAAAGAGGAACAGAAACGCGGATTCTCAATTGGTACAACCCTGATTCCGATTGAGTGGGAGAAGGCAAAGATTAATGTGTTGGATACTCCCGGATATTTTGATTTTGTCGGCGAGGCGGAAGAGGCGGCCAGCGCGGCGGATGCGGCTATTATCGTAGTATCCGGCAAAGCAGGCGTGGAAGTGGGAACGGAGAAAGCATGGGAACTGTGCGATAAGTATAATCTGCCCCGTATGGTATATGTAACCGAGATGGATGTAGATGACGCAAGCTTCCGTCAGATTGTAGAAGATTTGACAGAGAGATACGGTAAGATGATCGCGCCGCATTTTTCACCGATCCGTGAGAATGAGAAGCTGGTAGGATATGTGAATATTATTAAGAATGCCGGCAGAAAATATACGGGCATTGGTACGAGAGAAGAGTGCGAGATTCCGGATTACTGTATGGAGTATGTAGAGAATTACCGTGAAAAGCTCCTGGAGTCCGTTGCCGAGACAAGCGACGAGTTTATGGACAGATATTTTGAGGGCGACGAATTCTCAGTGGAGGAAATCCGCGCCGCAATGCGTACGGAAGTGATGGGCGGCAGTATCGTTCCGGTTGCCATGGGTTCCAATATCCAGGCTCAGGGGGTAGCAAATCTCTTGTCGGATATTGTTCGGTTTTTCCCAAGTCCGGACTGCAGAGAGTGTATGGGTATTAACCGTACTACGAACGAGATGTTTGAAGCGAACTATAACTTTGCCGCTGCAAAAAGCGCGTACGTATTTAAGACCATGGTGGATCCGTTTATTGGAAAGTATTCGTTCATTAAAGTATGCTCCGGCGTATTAAAGGGCGACGACGTACTGTACAACGCAGGCGCTGAGACGGAGGAGAAGCTTGGTAAAATCTATACCATGTGCGGCAACAAGCCGATGGAAGTAAGCGAGATGTTTGCCGGCGATATCGGCGCAATTGCAAAGCTTTCCAGCACGAAGACCGGAGACACCCTGTCTACCAAGGCTAATCAGGTTCTGTTTGGAAAGACCGAATATTCTAAGCCGTATACATATATGAAGTATTCCTGTAAAAATAAAGGAGATGAGGACAAAGTATCTCAGGCTCTGCAGAGGATGATGGCGGAAGATGTTACCATCAAGGCGGTCAACGACAGCGAAAACCGCCAGACGCTGCTCTATGGCATGGGCGATCAGCATCTTGAGATTATCGCAAGTAAGCTGGCGGCAAGATATAAGTGTGAGATTATGTTAGAGACGCCGAAGGTTGCGTTCCGCGAGACTTTAAAAAAGAACTCGGACGTAGATACAAAATATAAGAAGCAGTCCGGCGGACATGGGCAGTACGGCCATGTTAAGATGAAATTTGAACCGTCCGGAGATTTGGAAACTCCGTTCGTATTTGAAGAGGTGGTAGTAGGCGGAGCAGTTCCGAAGAATTACTTCCCGGCTGTAGAAAAGGGACTTCAGGAATCCGTTCTTAAGGGGCCTCTGGCCGGATATCCGGTAGTGGGTGTGAAAGCGACTCTATATGACGGCTCATACCATCCGGTGGACTCTTCGGAGATGGCGTTTAAGACAGCGACGATTCAGGCGTTTAAGAAAGGCTTTATGGAAGCCGGCCCGGTACTCTTAGAGCCAATCGCATCGGTGAAGGTTACCGTTCCGGATGATTACACCGGCGACGTTATGGGAGATTTGAATAAGCGCCGGGGTCGCGTGCTGGGGATGAATCCGGTAGGCGGAGGCCGTACGGTGATTGAGGCGGACGTGCCGATGACCGGTATGTTTGGATATTGTACCGTACTTCGCTCTATGACAGGCGGAAGAGGCACTTACGAGTATGAATTTGCCCGCTATGAGCAGGCTCCGTCCGATGTACAGGAAGCAGAGATTGCGAAGCGTGCGGCGGAAGAGTAGGAAGATTCAGAGATTCTATATTTACAGGGATGTGCCTCGGCACATCCCTTTTTACAGTATGACGGGTATTCTAGTTTGTGGAAAATGTCCGGTGTGGCTGTCGGCGTTTTTGCTGATCAGGCAGTAAAGAGGGGGTTAAAGGTGGTTAAATTCTTTCTGGCTGAACAGTTCGGAGGCGTTTGCGGCAATTAAGACGGTGAAGAAGTATGGAACGTTGGTTTCCTATGATTTGAACTACCGCCCTTCCATGTGGAGCGCTATCGGAGGACAGGCAAAGGTTCAGGAAGTGAATAAGGAGATTGCAAAATATGTAGATGTCATGATTGGAAATGAGGAAGATTTTACCGCCTGCTTAGGATTTGAAATTGAGGGAAATGAAGCGGACTTAAAAGAATTGAATCTGGACGGTTACCGGAAAATGTTTAACGAAGCGGCAAAAGCTTATCCGAATTTTAAGGCGGTCGCGACGGCGCTGCGCACGGTGAAAACAGCTACCGTCAACGGCTGGAGCGCGATCTGCTGGGCGGCGCGGGCGCAAAAGTGCAGCGCTGATAACAGAAAAATGACGGAGGGGTAAATGCGATGAAATTTATTACGATCGGAGAGATACTGCTTCGTCTGACGCCGCCTGATTACGGGAATATACGGATGGCCAACAGTTTCCAGGCAAGTTATGGGGGGAAGCGAGGCGAATATAGCGCTGGTTTTGGCAATTCCGTGTGCTTAATTCCGTGTGCTTATCGCGTTATGCCTTGCAGGCGCAGTGCAAAAGTGTTATAATGCTATGATATTAAGCAGCGATATGTTGCGCTATATGAAAGGACAAATAAAATGAAAACAACCAAAAAGGTTACGATTGCAGTTGTACTGGCGCTTTTGGCGGGTATCTATTATTACGTTTCCCTGCCGGCTATTAATATCCATTCTTCGGATACCTGGTTTTTTATCCTGGGGTTTGTGGCGGTAATTCTGGCCTGGTATATTATCCGTAAAAGGCTGAAACCCCAGGAAATCCGGGAATCGAAAGTGGCAAAATGGCTGATCCGGCTTCTGCTTGCGATCGGCGTGATTTATGTAATAGGAAGCATCTTGTCTTCTCCGATTGTGAACGCGAAAAAATACCAAAAACTGATGAAGGTGAAAGAAGGGAATTTTACAGACGATGTAGAGCAGATTTCCTTTGATAAGGTACCGCTTCTTGACAAGGATACTGCGGAGATTTTGGGCGACAGGAAGATGGGGAGCATGGTAGAGATGGTTTCTCAGTTCGAGGCTGACGATATTTACAGCCAGATTAATTATAAGGAACGCCCGGTGCGGGTGACGCCCTTAAAATACGCAAGCTTTATCAAATGGATTACCAACCAGTCGGAAGGAATCCCGGCATATATCCGAATTGATATGGCCAGCCAGAATACGGAGCTTGTGAAGCTGGAGGAAGGAATTAAATATTCGGCCAGCGAGTATCTGAACCGGAATATTTACAGGCATCTGAGATTTCAGTACCCCACCTATATTTTCGGAACGTTGAGCTTTGAGATTGACGATGACGGCGTGCCATACTGGATTGCGCCGGTGAAAAAGTTTAATATCGGCCTGTTCGGCGGTGAGACCGTAGGCAAGGTAGTACTCTGTAATGCGGTGACCGGAGACTGCACGGCGTATGAGATAGACGAGGCTCCGCAGTGGATTGACCGCGCGTATTCTGCAGATCTACTGGTGAGTTTATTTGATTACTACGGAACATTAAAGCATGGTTTCCTGAACAGCGTTTTAGGCCAGAGGGATTGTCTTAGGACAACTTCCGGGTACAATTATCTGGCGCTGGACGACGATGTTTGGATGTATACGGGAGTTACTTCGGTAAATGGCGATCAGTCTAATGTGGGATTCATGCTGTCCAATCAGCGAACCATGGAAACGAAATATTACGAAGTGGAAGGAGCGACCGAAGCGGCGGCGATGGAATCGGCCCAGGGCCAGGTACAGAACCTTCATTATACGGCGACATTTCCGCTGCTGTTAAATCTCCAGGATGAGCCGACCTATTTTATTGCGCTGAAAGATGATGCGGGACTGGTGAAAAAGTACGCTTTGGTAAATGTACAAAAGTATCAGATTGTTGCGATCGGAGATACGGTCAGCGAGTGTGAAGAGAGTTATCTGAAACTTTTGTATACCAACGGCATTAAGGAAACGGCAGAAGACACCAGAGAGGTGCTGGTTGTTACAGGTAAGATTGAGAAGATTGCGCAGAGCGTCATTGACGGGAATTCCCATTATTATCTGATGGTAGAAGGATCGAATGATATTTTTGATGTTCCGGTGGCAGAGTATATTGATATTATCCGGTATGATATCGGGCAGGAGATTACGATGGAATACAAGGAAGGCGAGAAGACAAATACAGTATTATCAGTAAAATGAGACGGAACAGTTCGGCCGTAAGGCTGAACTGTTCTGTTGTCGGGGATGCGAGGGAGAGTACATGAGATTAAGTATACTGTTGGCAGGGCAGATCGGGGTTTTGTTTCTGGTTGCATTTGCAGGATTTTTGATTGTAAAATACGAGATATTAAGAGAAGACGACAGTAAAGTGATTTCTTGGCTGGTGGCTTATGTGCTGTCGCCCTGTGTGATTATCAAATCCTTTCAGATAGATTTCACGGCGGAGAAGCTGAAAGGAATGGGGATAGCGGTAGCGGCCGCAATAGCGGTACAGGTTATTTTTATGGCGGGCTGCAGGCTGCTTGCAAAGCCGCTGCATTTGACGCCGATTGAGCGGGCGTCGGTGATTTATTCTAACTGCGGAAATCTGATTGTGCCTCTGGTGTCTTTTGTGCTGGGAGAAGAGTGGGTCTTTTATACCTGCGCCTATGTGATGATATCGACGGTTCTGACGTGGACGCATATGCAGTCTATGTTAAGCAGGGGGAGAGGGAATGGAAATCTGAAAAATATCATCTTGAATCCGAATATTATTGCTATAGTGATTGGCTTGCTTCTGTTTTTTTCCGGATTTCGTATTCCGGAAATGTTAGAGAGCGCTATTGACGGATTTGGAGGCGCGATCGGCCCGGTTAGTATGCTGGTCGTGGGAATGCTGATTGGAAATATGGATTTGAAATGGGTATTTACAAGAAAGAGACCCTATCTGATCAGCCTGTTCCGGCTGGCGGTATTTCCGGTGATTACGGCGAGTTTGTTTGCCTTTGTCGTGCGGATGGGGATTCATCCCGACGCCAGATATATTCTGCTGGTTTCGCTTCTGGCAGCAAGCGCGCCGGTGGCAGTGATGGTAACACAGATCACACAGATTTACGACGGGGACGCCAGGTATGCCAGCGTTATTAATGTAATGTCGGTTATTTTCTGTATTATCAGTATGCCTTTGGTGGTATTGCTGTATGAAAGTTTGTGTTAATTCTAGGCCGCGCAGTTCTTTTGCAGGCGCGGCTGCGTCTGCATTTTACAAATTTTGAAACGTTTTGAATAAAGAAGAAAAAAGACTTCCGGGAGACGATATCTGCTCCGCGGAAGTCTTTTTGTTTTGCTTATTTAAGAAAACGGTTCGTTATATTATGCGATAAAATTGCATCCCTGGAATGCTTCGTCAGTCAAATCGTCTTGTTTAGCGCTGAGGCTTACGTAGAAATCAACGCCGCACTCTGCTGAAAGCTGTTTTAACCTTGCGATAAATACCGGAATCTTATCCAGGCTAAATTCTGCCTGTTTCATAAGACCGTCGATAAATACACACTCTAAATCGTGATTTGCGCTGTACATTCCATATAAGAATCCGATATAACCATCTGTGTTTGTGATTGCCGGGTAGTCGTCCATACATACCACACGAATGGAAAAGCCTACATTCCTCGTATCACGATGGCTATTCTTTAAGAATACAAGATTACCTTTGCAAGCCTTTACCTGCTCGTTGGCAAGATCCATCATCTTCTGTGTCTTTCCGCTGCCTTTTGGGCCTGTTAATAAATTTACCATTGGAAACAACTCCTTTTATGTAGATATTTTTGAGTAGCTTTTGTCGCTCAACTTCTATAATTCCATTATACACGAAAGAGACAGAAGGGACAACTAAAAAAAGAATGAATTTGTAAGCGGCTTATGATTTGTAACTATTGCTTGACTTCTGCCTTGTTTCTACTTATAATAAAGCGTATGTAGAGAAAAGAGAAAAACAGAGATGAGGAGTAGTAAGAGCCTATCGTTTTCAGAGAGCTGCCGGGCGGTGCGAGGCAGAAGCGTAATCTCCCAACTCGCCTCGGAGTTCTGTCGGTGAGCGGGAGAGTACGGATGCACGAAGATTCTCTTTAGTTAGCCGGCGGCGGGACTTCCCGTTACAGAAGCAATAAGTGCATGCAGCTATAGCTGTGTGAATAAGAGTGGTACCACGGAATTCAGCCTTTTCGTCTCTTGCGGGATGAGAGGCTTTTTCATTCTACAATGGTTTTTAGGATGAACCACAGGAAAGAATATAGATAGGAAAGGAAGGAAAATTTATGGCACAGAAGATTGTGTATAATCACAAGGCGATCGAGAAGAAGTGGAGGGAGAACTGGGCAAAGAATCCGGTGAATCCCAGGGTAAATAAGGATGGAAGTAAGAAGCAGAAGTATTACTGTCTGGATATGTTTCCGTATCCGTCGGGAAACGGCCTTCACGTAGGACATTGGAGAGGATATGTGATTTCGGATGTTTGGAGCAGGTATAAACTGCTTCAGGGATATTATCTGCTACATCCTATGGGATGGGATGCGTTCGGCCTTCCGGCAGAGAATTACGCGATTAAGATGGGCGTTCATCCGGCGAAATCTACGGCTCAGAATGTTGCGAATATTAAGAAACAGATTGATGAGATTGCGGCTCTTTACGACTGGGATATGGAAGTGAATACTACCGATCCGGGGTTCTATAAGTGGACTCAGTGGATTTTTGTAAAGATGTTCAAGGAGGGTCTTGCGTACGAGAAAGAATTCCCCATTAACTGGTGTCCGTCCTGTAAGACCGGACTTGCCAATGAAGAGGTTGTCAATGGTAAATGCGAGCGCTGCGGCACGGAAGTTACCAAGAAGAATCTCCGCCAGTGGATGTTGAAGATTACGGCCTACGCAGAGCGGCTCTTAAATGACTTAGATAAGCTGGACTGGCCGGAGAAAGTGAAAAAGATGCAGACCGATTGGATCGGCAAGTCTTACGGCGCAGAAGTTGATTTTCCGGTAGACGGCATGGAGGAGAAGATTACCGTCTATACGACCAGGCCGGATACGCTGTACGGCGCAACCTTTATGGTACTGGCGCCTGAGCATGCCTTGGCGGCAAAGCTGGCCACCGATGAAACAAGGGAAGCGGTAGAGAAGTATATTTATGACGCGTCTATGAAGTCCAATGTTGACCGTATGCAGGATAAAGAAAAAACCGGCGTATTTACCGGAAGCTATGCGGTTAATCCGCTGAACGGTGAGAAAACGCCGATTTGGCTGTCGGATTATGTACTTGCAGACTATGGCACGGGGGCGATTATGTGCGTACCCGCTCATGATGACAGGGACTTTGAATTTGCAACGAAATTTGGTATTCCGATTGTACAGGTTATCGCGAAGGACGGAAAAGAAATTGAGAATATGACAGAGGCCTATACGGAAGCTGCCGGAACCATGATTAATTCCGGCGAATGGAACGGCATGGAGTCTGCGGTTCTGAAAAAGGAAGCTCCGCACATCATTGAAAAGAGGGGGCTTGGCAGGGCAACGGTAAATTATAAGCTTCGCGACTGGGTATTTTCCCGTCAGCGTTACTGGGGTGAACCGATTCCGATCGTACACTGTCCGGACTGCGGATGCGTGCCGGTGCCGGAAGAAGAACTTCCGCTGACATTGCCGGATGTGGATTCCTATGAGCCGACAGGAACCGGGGAATCTCCGCTGGCCGGTATGGAAGAGTGGGTGAATACTATTTGTCCATACTGCGGTAAGCCTGCAAAGAGAGAGACGAATACCATGCCTCAGTGGGCCGGCTCATCCTGGTATTTCCTGCGCTATGTGGATAACCACAACAGCAAAGAATTGGTATCCAGGGAGAAGGCGGATGAGATGCTTCCGGTAGATATGTATATCGGCGGCGTAGAGCATGCGGTGCTGCACCTTTTGTATTCCCGCTTCTATACCAAGTTCCTGTGTGATATCGGCGTGATCGATTTTGACGAGCCTTTCCAGAAACTGTTCAATCAGGGGATGATTACCGGAAAGAACGGCATCAAGATGAGTAAGTCTAAGGGCAATGTGGTATCGCCGGACGACCTGGTACGGGACTATGGCTGTGATTCCCTGAGAATGTACGAGCTGTTCGTGGGGCCGCCGGAGTTGGACGCAGAGTGGGACGACAGAGGAATCGACGGTGTTTCCCGGTTCTTAAAGAAGGTATGGAATCTTGTGATGGACAGCAAGGATCAGAATATCCAGGCAGATAAGGAAATGCTCAAGATCCGTAACAAGCTGATCTATGACGTGACCACACGTCTGGAGAATTTCAGCCTGAATACTGTGATTTCCGGATTTATGGAGAATACGAACAAGTTGACCGATATCGCAAAGAAAGCAGGCGGTATTGATGCCGAGACCCTGAAAAATCTGGCGGTACTCCTGGCTCCTTTTGCTCCGCATATCGCAGAGGAGATCTGGGAACAGCTCGGCGGAAACGATTCTGTATTTCGGGCAGGCTGGCCGGTATATGACGAAGAGGCCATGAAGGACGACGAAATTGAGATTGCTGTCCAGATTAACGGAAAGACGAAATCCGTAATCAAGATTGCGGCGGACGCATCGAAAGCGGACGCTTTGACAGCGGGGAAAGCAGCCATTGCCGATAAGCTGACCGGGAATATTGTAAAAGAGATTTATGTGCCGGGAAGAATTATCAATATTGTGCAGAAATAATTTGAGAAGAAATTCTCACAACAGAAGATTGTGCTTGGGAATATTAGAAAGTTCACTGAAACTCAAGGTTTACAATAGTTTTGTTTTAAGAAAAAGATATCATAGAATATTGTAAAATAGAGTATTGCATTTTTTAAATGGAGCAAATATTTTAAGGTAAAATGAGAAATGGCGCAGGGAGTGGAGACATTATCTGCGCCATTTTCAAATAATAAGTGCTGATGAATAGAATTAGCCTGATTGAAAAATATAAATTATGAAAGTATGTTGTGAATGTGGATTTGAAGTAAGCGGCAATTTGAGTTTGTTCTTTCTGTTAAGATAGATGAATCTATGGAGGATGATTGGTACAAGCGAAGTGATAAAGTGACGAACTGAAAATGTATTTAGTTTAGCGTTAAAAGAAAAACGTACTCTGATTACATTAAATGGAAAAGATTTTGTGGTTTTTATTCCGCCGAGGGCATAACGAATCTACAATCTGTTTCTTTTGTTATTTTTTCATCAAATAGAAAAGAGGGTGTCGCAAAATCATCAAATTAGGTGATTGAGCGATGCCCTCTTTGGTCTCTATGTGTCCGTAGGAGCGGACTGCAGCTGCAGCCGTTTTTTAAAATAGACTGCATGAAATGATGTGCGATTGGATATGCGTCCTGCTACATGCTTTCTAGCAGCTTATCAATACTGACCAGCTTGACGCTGAGGACGAATATTCTTGCAGCCTCCCTAAGCTCTTCCGGCGTCGGATAGGACGGGGCGATACGAATATTGGAATCTTTCGGGTCTTTCCCATAAGGGAACGTAGCTCCGGCATCCGTCATAACTAGCCCGGCTTCCTTTGCCTTAGCAACGATAGCTTTTGCGCATCCTTCCATGGCGTCAAAAGAAATGAAGTAGCCTCCCCGGGGCGCTAACCAAGAGCCGATCTCCAATCCGCCAAGTTCTGCTTCTAATGTCTGTAAAACCGCGTCGAATTTTGGACGGAGAATATCCGCGTGGCGTCTCATATGTTTTACCATACCATGGATATCGCCGAAATATCTTGCGTGGCGGAGCTGGTTTAATTTATCGTGCCCAATGGTTTGGATCCTCATCTGCTTTCTGATATCCGCCAGGTTGGCGTCGGATGCGGCAATCGCGCCGATACCGGAACCTGGGAAGCTGATCTTGGAGGTGGAAGCAAATTTGTATACCATGTCGGGATGGCCTTCCTTTTTACACTCCATGAAAATTTCAATTAAGTAATCATGTTTATCTTCATATAAATGATGGATGCCGTAAGCGTTATCCCAATAAATCCGGAAATCCTCCGCGGCCGGTTTTAATTTGGCAAAACGGTGTACGGTTTCATCGGAATATGTGATTCCCTGGGGGTTGGAATATTTCGGCACGCACCAGATTCCTTTGACGGCCGGATCGGAGCTTACCAGCTTCTCTACAATATCCATATCCGGTCCGGTAGGAGTCATCGGCACATTGATCATCTCGATGCCGAAATACTCTGTGATTGCGAAATGCCTGTCATATCCCGGAACAGGACATAGAAATTTAACTTTATCCAGCTTGCTCCAGGGAGTGCTGCCCATAACGCCATGAGTCATGGAACGTGCGATTGTATCATACATAACATTTAGGCTGGAATTTCCGAAAATAACGATATTGTCTTTTGGCACTTCCATCATATCGGCAAGAAGCTGCTTTGCTTCTTTGATACCGTCCAATACTCCATAATTGCGGCAGTCTACGCCTTCCTCGCAAACCAGGTCGGATTTACTGGTAAGGACGTCCATCATCTCCATAGACAGGTTGAGCTGCTCGGTTGACGGCTTGCCTCGGGACATATCAAGTTTTATGCCCTTTGACTGCACTTTTTTAAATTCTTTTTCCAGATTTGCTTTTAACGCTAATAATTCTTTTTTTGATAAATCCTTATACGCTGCCACTTTTATGCATCCTCCAATTTTTATTTTACTCAACGTGTATTATTTTACCATAAATTGAAAAATCGTCAATTGTTTCTTGCAAAATAAAAATGATAAATCAAGAATTTCGTGAAATTAAACAAGAAATATGAAATATTAGGTGGATGCATATTCATTTTATGTATGGAGTGGATCCTTTTTTATACTGCCTGGCCGGATGATTACGGCCGGGCAGTATGGGAACTGTAAGTTTCAATCAGCGTTGGAGAATTATTTCATTGACAACTGGGTAATTACGGACTTCACATGGTCAATTTCCTTGCGGGAAGCCATTTCAGCCGGAACATAATAACTCTTTTCCCGGGCTGTCTGGAATAATTTTTCCTGAGACATTTCGCATTCATTCCGAATCTTCTTTAAGCACTGCTTCAATTCCTTGTTTTCAGTCTGCGGAATCATTTCCCCAAAACGGGAGAGTTCTCCGTTTACTCCGTTCAGGGCGTCCACAACCATTGTCTTTTCACTTAACATGCTGCTACCTCCTGTGTCTTATAAGAACTTCATCAAATCCTGTTTGTTTTTCATTGCAGAATCCGCTGCGTCGGTAAATAATTTTTTGATTTCCGGATCCTTGCACTGACTTGCGTATTCCGTCATTTTGCAGTGGCTGTTATCATAGCCTCCGATTAAATGACGAAGATTTTGAAGATCCAATATTGATATTTCTGACATGAGAAATCCTCCTTTCATAATGTGGCGTTGATGCGGAACTTACCGCCCGGCGGAGCGGCGCATAATCTTCCTATTATATAAGGATTTGCCTGCGCGACCGAGCCGTCCGCCGATATAGCGTCTTGTATAGAACTTGACTGTCTACAAGGAATAGTATATCTGAAAAGAATGAAAACTATGTGTAAAAGAAAACGATAGAAAGCAGTCATATTTTTCCAAAAATACATTAATTTTTAAACCTGCTTTGCCGCTGCCTGAATGAAATGGGCAAAAAGATTCCTCATTTCCGGGGAAGTGTCATACATGCATTCGGGGTGCCATTGTACGCCGATCATAAAAGGATGGTTGTCGGCTTCTAGAGCTTCTATTACCTGGTCGGAGGTGTGTCCCGAAGGGGTGAGATGAGGGGCGCATCGTTTGATATATTGGTGATGAAAACTATTCGTAAACGCATAATTTCCGAAAATATTATATAGCATGCTAGGTTTTTTAAATATCACTTTGTGAGATATATCGCTGCGTTTTCTGGAACGCTGCATGTGTCCGATGTGCGCGCGGGGGTACAAAGACGCGTCCTGATAGATGGAGCCGCCCATAGCGATATTTAAAACCTGCATCCCGCGGCAGATTGCCAGAACCGGCTTTCCCGATGCCAGAACTGTTTTCATCAGTTTTATATGGAAGGAATCGGTCTGCCAGTCGGTGTCGCCGTTTTCGGGGGAAGGATCTTCGTTCATAAGGGCCGGTGTAATATCGTTTCCGCCGCAGAAGAGAAAACCGCTGCAGAACTGCAGGGAAAGCGGATCCGGCGTAGGGCTGGTACAAGGAAGAATGACGGGAAAGCCGCCGGAATTTTCAACGGCGTGAATATAGGGCTGGCTTACAAACTGTTTCTCTTCTGTAAAGCCGCAGCTTGCGATGCCGATAATTGGAATCATGTGCAGAACCTCCTGTTAAATGTGATAAATCAAGGAATAAATAGATTGTATGCTATCCATATGCGTTTAAAATGAAATCCATAAAATAGAATGGCAGATGGAAGCGGGGGATTTGGATGATAGCCGGTTTATGATTCTATGCATGAACGGACGGGTGTATGACAGTAAAAGTAGATTGTAATGAGCTTTGCAGAGTCAATGAATTTAGGAGTAGGATACAGGGCGTTTCAGAAACGTTTTATCGGAATGGAATGAAAAAACAGAGTCAAGGAGGCGGACGGGTATCCGCCGCGTACCTGACTCTGTTTCGTTAGAGGTTCGTTCCATTATTTTTCTGTTTCCTGCATTACCATAGCGCGGACCTTCAGGGGAAGCCCGAACAGATTGATAAAGCCGTCGGCATCGTGATGGTCGTATAAATCTCCGGTGGTAAAGCTTGCAAGAGATTCGCTGTACAGGGAGTAGGGGGAAGTGGTTCCTGCCTTGATGATGTTGCCCTTATATAACTTGAATTTCACTTCGCCTGTTACATATTCCTGTGTACTTTCAATAAATGCCTGGACTGCTTCGCGCAAAGGCGTGAACCATTTTCCCTCGTATACGATCTGAGAAAGCTTGTTGCCCATCTCTTCCTTTACTTCATAAGTCGCCCGGTCTAATACCAGCTCTTCAAGCTGCTGATGAGCTTCATAGAGGATGGTTCCACCGGGAGTTTCGTATACGCCCCGGGATTTCATGCCTACGACACGGTTTTCTACAATGTCGATGATGCCGATGCCGTGTTTGCCGCCAAGTTCATTTAACTTGCGGATAATATCGGATACTTTCATTTTTTCGCCGTTTACGCTGGTCGGTACGCCCTTCTCGAAGGTCATGGTTACGTACTCCGGTTCATCGGGAGCTTTTTCAGGAGTTACGCCCAGAACCAGAAGATGTTCATAATTCGGTTCGCAGGACGGATCCTCAAGTTCTAAGCCTTCGTGGCTGATGTGCCACAGATTCCGATCCCGGCTGTAGCTATGGCTGGCGTCAAAGGGGAGGTCGATTCCGTGAGCTTTACAGTACGCAATCTCGTCCTCGCGGGACTGCATGGTCCAAACGTCGGTCATTCTCCAGGGCGCGATAATCTTAAGATCCGGAGCCAGCGCTTTAATTCCTAACTCAAAACGGATCTGGTCGTTGCCTTTTCCAGTTGCGCCGTGACAAATTGCTGCGGCGCCTTCTTTCCTGGCAATTTCCACCAGTCTTTTTGCAATGGCCGGCCGCGCCATAGAAGTGCCGAGAAGATATTTATTCTCGTATACCGCGTGTCCCTGAACACATGGAACAATATAATGATCGCAAAAATCATCCACAATATCTTCAATGTATAGCTTGGAAGCTCCGGATAATTTGGCGCGTTCCTCCAGTCCGTCTAATTCCTCGCCCTGTCCGCAGTCGATACAGCAGCAGATAACCTCGTAGCCGAAATTCTCTTTCAGCCAGGGAATGATAGCGGTAGTATCTAAGCCGCCTGAATAAGCAAGAACAACTTTTTCTTTCATGGTAAATCCCTCCAGATTCTTAGTACATCATTGCATCAAGGATGTGCTAGGTTTTCATATAGTTAAACATGTTTCATATTTACGCAAGCACTACTATACACTATAATTCATAAATATGCAACAGAAAATATAAGAAAGAGAAAGAATCGCCTAATCTGCATTCCGGCGCACAGGACTTTGCACTTGCCGCATAGTTTGGAAGAAGGTAATTCAGGAGTTCTTTCACAATATATTTCAGGAAAAACAACTTGCATAATATTTGCAAATAATGTATAATTATGCGTCATAAAGAATAAGTATGCAAAAGGTTATGGAAGGATGTACTTCAGTTACTGTTCAAAAGACAATTTTGAAAGAATGCTTTACATACATTTGAAAGTAGTATAAACTAGTCGTGGTATTCTTTATAATAGGTAAAGAAAGGAAAGACAGCAATGATTAAAGTAGGTATTATTGGTTCCACCGGTTATGCGGGCGGCGAGCTGGTGCGGATTCTTACAGGACATAAAGACGCGGAGATTGTATGGTACGGTTCCAGAAGCTACGTAGATCAGAGATATGCGCAGGTGTATCAGAACATGTTTCAGATTGTAGACGCCAAATGCATGGATGATAATATGGATGAGCTTGCCGGACGGGCAGACGTTATTTTTACGGCGACGCCCCAGGGACTTTGCGCGTCTCTGGTTAACGATGATATTTTATCAAAGACAAAGATTATAGATTTGAGTGCGGATTTCCGAATAAAGGATGTGTCTGTCTACGAGAAATGGTATGGCATTAAACATAAAAGCCCGCAGTACATAGAGGAGGCGGTTTACGGCCTGTGTGAGATTAACAGGGAGGCTGTGCGGGGAGCCAGGCTGGTGGCAAATCCAGGGTGCTATACCACCTGTTCGATTTTGACGGCCTATCCTTTGGCGAAAGAAGGAATCATTGATATGAATACGCTGATTGTAGACGCTAAATCCGGCACATCCGGAGCCGGAAGAGGAGCGAAGCTTCCCAATCTGTTTTGCGAGGTCAATGAAAATATGAAAGCATACGCAGTAGCGTCTCACAGGCATACGCCGGAGATCGAAGAGCAGCTCCGGTATGCTTCCGGAGAAGAGGCGGCGATTAATTTTACGCCTCATCTGGTTCCCATGAACCGGGGAATCTTAGCGACGGAGTACGCGGCGCTGCAAAAGAATGTGAGCTATGAGGATGTAAAAGCCGTTTATGACCGGTATTATCAGGATGAGAAATTTGTCCGTGTGCTTGACGAGGGCGTGCTGCCGGAGACTAAGTGGGTAGAGGGCAGCAATTATGTGGATATTAATTTTAAGATTGATCCCCGCACAAACCGTATAATTATGATGGGGGCAATTGATAATTTGGTAAAAGGCGCTGCCGGACAGGCAGTACAGAATATGAATCTGATGTTTGGGCTTGATGAGGCGGAAGGGCTGAATCTGGTACCCATGTTCCCATAGCAGCTAAGGGGACAGGTTCTTAGAAAGAGGTAGCTATGATTCGGATAATGACGATGAAGGACTATGACGAGGTGTACGCCCTGTGGAAGAAAATACGCGGATTTGGGATTCGGAGTATCGACGATTCTAGAGAAGGCGTGGAGCGGTTTTTGAAGCGGAATCCTACTACCAGCGTTGTGGCCGTGGAGGATGGAAGGATTGTAGGCAGTATCTTGTGCGGACACGACGGGAGACGGGGATGTTTCTACCATGTGTGTGTGGACGCCGCTTACCGGAGACAGGGAATTGGCAA
Organism: uncultured Dorea sp.; assembly: GCA_910588745.1. Taxonomy (GTDB): domain Bacteria; phylum Bacillota; class Clostridia; order Lachnospirales; family Lachnospiraceae; genus Claveliimonas. The sequence goes on from CAJURK010000033.1 coordinate 26,367, forward strand.
GGCAATGGTGGTTGCTTCTATGGAGGCGCTGAAGGAAGAGCAGATTAACAAAGTTTGCCTGATTGCATTTACAAGAAACGACGTAGGAAACGCGTTCTGGAATACCATCGGATGGACCAGGAGGCTGGATTTAAACTACTATGATTTTACGCTGAATGAGGAAAATATTACGGCGTTCAATGAACAGTAATCAAGAAAGGGTGATTGAAATGGAAATAGTGAAAGGCGGCGTAACAGCGGCAAAAGGATTTGAGGCGGCCAGTACGGCGGCAGGAATTAAATATCAGAATCGAACCGACATGGCGTTGGTTTACAGCCAGGTACCCTGCGTGACTGCAGGAACATTTACAACGAACCTGGTAAAGGCGGCTCCGGTGAAATGGGATAAGCAGGTGGTAGACAGTGGAAAGAAATCCCAGGCTGTTATTGTAAACTCTGGAATTGCGAACGCGTGTACCGGCGCAGAGGGGTTTGGATATTGCCAGGAGACTGCTAAGGCGGCGGCAGACTGCCTGCAAATCGACGCGGAGGGCGTTCTGATTGGATCGACCGGAGTGATCGGAAAACAGATGCCGATCGGAAAACTGACGGCAGGAATTGAAGCAATGGCGGGAAAGAAAAATAGTTCTCTCACGAACGGTACAGAAGCCGCAAAGGCCATCATGACGACTGACACTTGCGAGAAAGAGCTTGCGGTAACCATTCAGTTGGGGGGCAGGACGGTCACGCTTGGCGGGATGGCGAAAGGATCCGGCATGATTCACCCGAATATGTGTACCATGCTTGCATTTGTTACAACAGACGCCGTCATTACAAAAGAAGCCCTGCAGAAAGCTTTGAGCGAAGACGTGACGGATACGTATAATATGATTTCCGTAGACGGGGATACATCCACCAACGATACGGCGCTTCTTTTGGCGAACGGGATGGCGGAAAATCCATTAATTGAGTATGGAACAGAAGATTACCAAGAATTTAAGAAAGCCCTTCACGTAATCAATGAATATCTGGCGAAAAAAATTGCCGGCGACGGCGAAGGAGCTACGGCGCTCTTTGAGGCAAAGGTGGTCGGGGCAGATACAAAAGAACAGGCAAAGACCCTGGCAAAAGCAATCGTATGCTCGAACCTGACCAAGGCGGCTATAGCGGGCCATGACGCGAACTGGGGAAGAATACTGTGCGCCATGGGGTACTCCGGAGCGCAGTTTGACCCAGAAAAAGTAGATTTATATTTTGAGAGCAAAGCCGGAAAAATCCAGATTATCGAGAACGGCGCCGCGGTAGATTACAGCGAAGAAGAAGCTACCAAGATCCTGTCCGAGCCGGAAGTCGCCGCTATAGCGGACGTAAAGCAGGGCAATCAGACCGCCGCGGCCTGGGGATGCGATCTGACGCATGGTTACATTGACATCAACGCAGACTACAGAAGTTAGCCTCACATACCAAAAATAAGGAGCTAAAACATGGATAAGAGTATGCAGAAATATCTGGATAAAGCGGAGGTACTTATCGAAGCCCTCCCCTATATCCAGCGGTTTAACCGAAAAGTAATTGTTGTGAAATACGGCGGAAGCGCCATGGTAGACGAAGAATTAAAGAAGCAGGTCATCGAGGACGTGACACTTTTGAAACTGGTTGGCTTTAAGCCGATCATTGTACATGGCGGCGGCAAGGAGATCAGCCGCTGGGTCGGCAAAGTAGGCATGGAACCCAAATTTATCAACGGTCTTAGAGTGACCGACGAGGCGACGATGGAGCTTGCGGAGATGGTGCTTGGCAAGGTGAATAAGGAGCTTGTCCAGCTTGTCCAGGGACTTGGCGTCCGGGCTATTGGGGTGAGCGGCAAGGACGGCGGATTGTTAAAAGTTACGAAGAAATATTCCGGCGGCGAGGATATCGGCTTTGTAGGGGAAGTGCAGAAAGTAAACGCGGAGATTTTATGGGATCTTTTGGAAAAAGATTTTTTACCCATTGTATGCCCTGTGGGAATGGACGAGGCATTTCAAACGTTCAATATCAATGCGGACGACGCAGCCTGCGCCATTGCGCGGGCGATGAATGCAGAGAAACTGGCATTCCTTACGGATATCGAGGGCGTTTACAAGGATCCCGGCGATCCGGAGACGCTGATTTCCGAGCTTCAGATTTCAGAGGCAAGAAAGCTGATGGAGGATGGCTTTATTGGCGGCGGAATGCTCCCGAAATTAAATAATTGTATTGACGCGATTGAAAACGGCGTTTCCAGAGTGCATATTCTGGACGGAAGAATCGCCCACTGCCTTCTTTTGGAGATATTTACCAATAAAGGAATCGGAACGGCTATTTTAAGGGACGGGGAAGAAATGTATTCTGCAAAATAGTTTCTAGATTGCGCAGGCTTAAAAAACCAATGATTGGATATACTAGTAGAAAGATTGTTTTCGGAACAGACAGGGAGGTATATTCAATGATTGGTTTTTTCATTGCGCTTTTATCCGGGGCGCTTATGAGCGTTCAGGGAGTATTCAACACACAGGTAACAAAAACGGCGGGAATATGGGTCAGCAACGGCTGGGTACAGTTCAGCGCGTTCTTGCTGTGCGCCGCGGTGTGGCTGTTTACCGGAAGGGAGTCGATTGGCGAACTTGCGAAGGTGGAGCCGAAATATATGCTTTTGGGAGGCGTAATCGGCGCCGGGATTACCTGGACGGTTATTAAGAGTATGGAGCAGCTCGGGCCGGCCAAAGCTGCGCTTTTGATTGTAATCGCGCAGCTCATCGTAGCTTATGTGATAGAACTTTTGGGTCTGTTCGGCGTGGATAAGGAACCCTTGGAGTGGCGCAAGGTAGGCGGTATGGCGTTGGCGTTAATTGGAGTTGCAATTTTTCAATGGAAATAGTAAAATAATTATGTCTAGGCATAAGGAGGGCATTTACAGTATCGACAAGCTGTAAAGGAGGATATTATGCAGGACGTAAGGAAAAGAATAACGGTCCTTCTGCTTTTTGCAGTTTTATGTATTACGGGCTGCGGCGAAGAAAGCGAAGGCGCCGGGCTGGATGAGATTCAGGCACAATCTGAGAAAGAGCCGGATGCTAAGGATGACGGACGTTCCGAGGCCTCGGGAAAAGCGCAGGAAACTTGGGAAACGTTGGAAGAAGGCTCGGGGCCAGAAGGGAAGATCTGCGTATTTGTATGCGGAGAAGTGGCAAGTCCGGGGGTATACGAACTTGCCTCGGACAGCCGGATTTATCAGGCTGTGGAAGCGGCGGGCGGTCTGCTTGATTCGGCGGCGGGAGACTATGTGAATCAGGCGGAACGAATGGCGGACGGGCAGCGTATCTATATCCCTTCGCTCGAGGAAGCCCGAACGGGCGTACCGGAGCCGGCCGGCGCCGGAGGAGGCGCGCAAAAGCCGGCGAATTCGGATGGGAAAGTGAATTTAAATACTGCCGGTAAAGAAGAACTGATGACACTGACCGGAATTGGGGAGAAGAAAGCGGAAGCGATTATTTCGTACCGCGACGCCAGCGGAGGCTTTGGGAGTATTGACGAGCTGATGCAGGTGGAGGGAATCAAAGAAGGAACCTTTGAAAAGATTAAAGAGGATATTGTGATATAAGGGAGCGCAAATGGGTAAGAGAGTATTGGTTGTAGACGACGAGAAGCTGATTGTAAAGGGAATCCGGTTCAGCTTAGAGCAGGATGATATGAAAGTGGACTGCGCGTACGACGGAGAAGAAGCGTTAAAGCTTGCCAGGGAGAATGAATACGATATGATTCTTCTGGATATCATGCTGCCAAAGCTGGACGGCTTTGAGGTGTGCAGGCAGATCAGAGAGTATTCGGATGTGCCGGTTATCATGCTGACGGCCAAGGGAGAGGATATGGACAAGATTCTGGGGTTGGAGTACGGTGCAGACGACTACATAACAAAGCCGTTTAATATTCTGGAGGTAAAGGCCAGAATTAAGGCGATCATGCGCCGCGTAGGAAGGAAGTCGGGAGGAAGCGGCGACCGGATAATTCAGAAGGGCAGTATGAAGATTGACTGCGAGAGCAGGAGAGTATTTATAGGGGAGAAGGAAGTGAATCTGACTGCGAAGGAATTTGACTTGTTAGAATTGCTTGCGATGAACCCGAATAAGGTATACAGCAGGGAGAATCTCCTGAATATTGTCTGGGGTTACGAGTATCCCGGAGATGCCAGAACCGTGGACGTGCATATCCGCAGGCTCAGGGAAAAGATTGAGCTGCATCCAAGCGATCCGAAGTATGTGTATACAAAGTGGGGAGTTGGTTACTATTTTAGGGGTTAAGCGTTATCTGAAATTCAAGTTTTTCAAGAGCCTGCGCTTTTTCATCATTTTGCTTTTGATGCTGGTAGGTATCATTCCCTGCGTGGTGATGAAGGCAATGGTTCTTGAAAGCTATGAGAAACGGGCAGTTGACGTACGAACTGCGGAGATTCAAAATCAATGTACGATTCTATGCAATCAGCTTGGCAGTTCCCGTTATTCGGAAAACGGGGTGTCCGAGATTATCCAGTCTGAATTGATACAGTTATCCAATATTTACAACGGGCGGATTATGGTAGTAAATGATGATTTTATCATTGCGGAAGATACGTACCGTCTGGAAAAGGGCAAGACAATGGTGTCGGAAGATGTGATCAATAGCTTCAACGGGCAGGTTGTCAGCCGCTATGACAAAAAAAACCGGTTTATTGAGGTGGCCGCCCCGATCAAGGCGGAGGATGACGAGCAGATTTTAGGCGTGATGCTGGTCAGTGTTTCAACAGATACCATAGCGGCCACCAAGGCGCTCCTTGGAAAGAAAGCGAACCTAACGGAACTGATTATGATTCTGGTGGTTACGGCGGCCGCCGTTTGTCTGGGGACGGTTATGGTGCGGCCATTTGCGAAGATTACCAAATCAATCGGAGATTTGACGGACGGATATGATACGGATTATCTGCATGTGTACACCTATGAGGAGACCGGGCTGATCTCAGAGGCGTTTAATAAAATGCTTGTCCGGCTGAAAAGCCTGGATGAATCCAGGCAGGAATTTGTGTCAAATGTGTCCCATGAACTAAAGACTCCGCTTACCTCAATGAAGGTGCTGTCCGACTCTATTCTGATGCAGAAGGACGCCCCGGTTGAACTATATCAGGAATTTATGGGGGATTTGTCAGAGGAGATTGAGCGGGAGAACAAGATTATCAATGATTTGCTGTCGCTGGTGAAGATGGATAAGACAGCGGCGGATATGACCATTAAGTCTGAAAATATCAATGAGGTAATTGAGCGGATACTGAAACGTATGCAGCCGCTGGCGGCGGAGGCCAATATTGAAGTTATGTACGAGAGTTTCCGGCCGGTAACTGCGGAGATCGACGAAGTGAAGCTGTCTCTGGCGGTGACGAATCTTGTGGAAAACGCCATCAAATATAATAATGAGGATGGATGGGTGCATGTATCTTTGAATGCGGACCACAAATATTTTTATATCGAAATCGCGGATTCCGGAATCGGGATTCCGGAGGGAGAGACGGAGCATATATTTGAGAGATTTTACCGGGTGGATAAATCTCATTCCCGGGAAATCGGCGGGACAGGATTGGGACTTTCTATTGCGCGGAACGCGGTGGTTATGCACAGAGGGGCGATTAAGGTGTTCAGCCAGCCGGGAGAGGGTACGACCTTTACCGTAAGGATTCCGATTAATTATGCGGGATAATGCGCGGCTGCCGGTAAGAATTAACAGGGCGTGTGCATAGAGCGGAGCGTTTTTGCGCGGGAGGAGCGAAATGAAGAGATATGGAAGATGGATTCTGTTCCTAGCCGTTTGCTGTTTGGCAGAGGCAGGCTGTGGGAAAAAGGATGATACGGCAGATATGGAAGTATATTATCTGAATACGGAAGGTACGGCGTTGACTACAGAGGACTATGAATGGAAATCGGAAGAGGCGGTGGAACAGATTGATGAAGTACTGAAACGGTTAAGAAAACCGCGGGATACGGTAAAGTGTACCTCGGCAATTCCGGCGGACGTACTTATAACGGATTATCAGTTGAAGGGGAACTGTCTGGAACTTTATTTCAGCCAGGAATACGAACTCCTTGACAAACCGGAAGAAGTTTTGCTGCGGGCCGCGGTGGTGGAATCCTTAACGCAGGTGGAGCCGGTGTTTCTGGTTTGCTTCTATGTGAACGGAGAACCCTTAAAAGACAGACGCGGGGATGTGGTAGGATATATGCGCAGCGACGATTTCGTACAAAATACGGGGGCGGCGCTGAATTCATACCAGCAGGAAGAAGTTACGCTCTACTATGCGGACGAGACTGGAAACAGCCTGGTGGAAACAAAGATGTCTCTGCGCTATAACAGTTATATGACGATAGAAAAGGCGATTGTAGAGCAGTTGATTAAGGAGCCGGAAGTGGAGGGAAGGCGTGCAGTAATTCCTGCAGAAACAAAGCTTCTCGGTGTTTCTGTTAAAGATAACATCTGTTATGTGAATTTAAATGAAGGATTTCTTGCGCAAATACCGTTGGTCAAACCAGAGCTGAAGGTATACGCGCTGGTCAACTCTGTAATTGAGGGGGGAAACTGCAGTCAGGTTCAGATATCCATTAATGGAGATCCGGAGGTGGCGCTGGAGGGAGGACTTTCCCTAAAAAAGCCCTTTCAGGAAAATAAAACAATGGTGGAGGAATAAACTATAGAAATAAAAAAGTATTTAAAAGAAAGGAAATTATTTACAATATGCCTATTTTGTTTCCTGATAAGTTTTATTTGTATTCACTGGGGAAGAGAAACTTTTCTAAGAGATACGTTTTCTTCTCCAGCGGAGGCAAAGATTCCCGCGGAAACGCAAGTAAGGATTGTGGGGCAGATTTATCAGATGGAACAGGCAGACAACTATCAAATATTATATCTTAGAAATAATTCTATTTATGTTCAAACTGACCATCGTCAGGAACAGATCGTTCAGGAACCCTATGTGATGATATATGATGACGGAGGCTTAAGCCTTCGGCTGGGAAACACCTTGCAGGTAATGGGAGAGCTTTGTTTTTTTGAAGAGGAGAGGAATCCGGGAGGTTTTTCTCAGAAGGACTATTATCAGGTGAAAAAGATTGCCGCGTATCTTTGGAGCAGCCAGGTTCAGCGTCTGGACGGAAGGGTATTTTTGCTTCGCGACTTGCTGTACCGCTTCCGTCTGCAGTGGGAGAAACAGCTTATGGAAACGGCGGGGGAAGAAGAGGGAGGCGTGCTGTGCGCAATTCTATTGGGGAATAAAAAAGAAATAAATGATAATATAAAGCAAATATATCAAATGGGAGGGCTGTCTCATATTTTGGCCATTTCCGGTCTGCATTTATCCTTTGTGGGATTAGGATTTTACCGGATGCTCCGCAGGCTGACCGGGTCTTACGCTCTGGGAGGAGCTTTCGGAATGGCGTTTTTGCTTCTTTATATTATCATGATTGGAAGCAGCGTATCGGCCGTGCGTGCGCTGATCATGTTCTGTATCCGTGTAGGAGCAGATATGTCAGGCAGGGTTTATGATGCGCCTACTGCGGTGGCTGCGGCCGCTGCAGTAGTGATTCTCTGGCGGCCGTTTTCCTTTTATGATGCAGGGTTTCAGCTGTCCTTCGGTGCAGTATGCGGGATCATATTCTTATATCCGCTGGTTTCAGAGGAGGAAGCCGGGTATCGAAATAGCGCTGTGAAGGAAAAGAGGAATACGAGGAGCAGCCTGCTGTCAGGGATAAAGGACAGTTTCACAGCAAGTATCTGTATTCAGGCGGCAACGCTTCCGGCTATCTTATTTCATTATTATGAATTTCCCGTATATTCGGTATTACTGAATTTGATTGTGATCCCTTTAATGAGCCTGCTTCTGGTATCCGGCTTTGCGGGCAGCTTTTTGTGTCTGTTCTGGCCGGGCGGAGGAATCCTCTGCATGCAGCTCTGCGGGCTGATCCTGAAGCTGTATGAACGGCTCTGCAGGGGAATCGGCCTGCTTCCGAAGCATCAGCTGATTACTGGAAAACCAGAAGTTTTTGGAATTATTGTTTATTGCACAGGCCTTCTGCTCTGCCTGCTTCTGCTGCATGGGAAAATCTGTAGAGCGGCCAGAGCCGGAGCTTATACCGTTGGAATGCTGGCGTTGATTTTTTCCTGTCCGGCAGTGAATCACAAAGGCCTGGAGGCGGTTTTTCTGGATGTGGGGCAGGGAGATGGAATATTTATACGGGAAAGGGGAGGAATCACCTGTCTGATTGATGGGGGAAGCAGCGATGTGTCTAAGGTGGGAAAATACCGGATAGAGCCGTTTTTGAAAGCGAGAGGGGTATCGGAAATTGACTACGCTTTTGTTACCCATGGGGACAGCGACCATATCAGCGGTCTGGAGGAGTTGCTGGAAAGACAGGATATCGGAGTGAGGATTTCCTGCGTAGTATTTCCAGAGCAGGAGTTGTGGGATGAGAAGCTGGAAAGTCTCTGCCTTCTGGCCAGAGAGTATGGAACCCGGACGGCAGTAATGCATCCCGGACAGAGGCTTGAGGGGAAAAAACTGATTCTTGGATGTATCGCTCCGGATGGAGAAAAACTTGCAGAGACAGGAAATGCAGCTTCATTGGTGCTGGAAGGAACCTATGGGGAACTAGATATATTGTTTACCGGAGATGTGGAGGGAGAAGGAGAAAACCTGTTGACAGAGATATTAGAAAAAGAGTATGAAGTTTTGAAGGTAGCTCATCACGGCTCTAAAAACTCTACAAATGAGAAGTTTTTGGAAATCGTCCACCCAAAGCTTGCGGTAATATCAGCGGGAAGAGACAACAGGTATGGGCATCCCCATGAAGAAACACTGGTAAAATTGGAGAAAGAAGGGGCGGCAGTTCTTATCACTGCGCAGTCAGGAGCAGTAATCCTGAAAGCAAAGGGAAAAGATGCGGCAGATTTAAAGATTACCCAGTATAATTCTGATTTTTAATATTTAGTTGAAGAGAGAGTTGATTTTGTGATTGAAGAGTTTGTGTCTCTCTTTAGTTGATATATTATAAAAGACAAGATGTTAACTTTTTACATTGCTGAATTATATAAATGCGGGATTCAGAAAAACTATAAAAACAAACGACAATGATGAAAAATGGTTGAATATGTATTTGGTATACTGCGTTCCACGAT
>CAJURK010000034.1 GCA_910588745.1 uncultured Dorea sp.
ATTTACATCTGAAGAAAATATCAATTGGGATGAATAAAGTAAAAACCGCCCCATTTCTGAGACGGTTTCGCAGACACTACCTGCCAGATGCTCCGGAAAGATAATATCTCCCTGAACAAGAGAATTATATCATTTCCGGAAGCGTCTTGCAAGCAGGCGCTATTTTTGTACCCAAAAATAAAGGAGGATGATATCATGTGGTGTGAAAAACGACCAAACGGAAAGGTAAGATTCGGAGAGCGGTACGAGCATCCGCTTACCGGCAAGACAAAACGCGTATTTATAACAATGGACAGGGACACTGCAAGTACCCGAAAACAAGCCCAGAGAGTCCTAAATGACAAAATAGCAGAATTGCTAGGAAATATATCCGTTACAGTTAAAAAAGAAGACCTGCGCTTCTCGGAGCTTGTAGAACTATACAGAAAAGACCAACTGGCCACTGTATCCAAGTCTACCTATCAGCGAAATTACTTCGCTACAAAATCCCTCATCCAGATTCTTGGGGCAGATACTCTGGTTGACAGGCTCACTGCCGGATACGTCAGAGAACAGCTTGCAATGCAGAATGAGAAAGCCGGAACCACCAATGAACGGATCACAAGGCTGAAAGCCCTCATCCGCTGGGGTTATGAGAATGATTACATAGAAGATATACGATGGCTGGACAAGCTCAAGAAATTCAAGGATGATGAAAAAGCAAAAAAGCTGGAAGAAAAATATCTGGAAAGTGATGAATTAAAGACCTTGATCAGTAGCATGACTGTACCGAAATGGCGATTCCTCGCAGAGCTTACCGCCTTGTCCGGGATGCGTATCGGTGAGGCTATTGCCCTTAATTCTTCTGATGTTGATTTTAATCCGCGCATAATCAAAGTAACTAAGACTTACGATCCGGTTAACCGCATTGCCGAACCGCCAAAAACATCCGCGTCAAACCGGGAAATCCAGATGCATGATGAACTTTACCGCCTTTGCAAAAGAATTAACCTCTACATGAAAAAAGAACGTCTGACGCTGGGATATGCTTCTGACTTATTTATCAATGATATAAATGGAAACCATGTCAATTACTATTCTTACAATGCATACCTCAGCGAGAATGCTGAACGCCTATTTAATAAAAAGGTTACCTCTCATTTTATTCGGCATACCCATGTTGCGCTCATGGCAGAGCAGGGAATACCGATAGAAGTGATCTCTAGAAGGCTCGGCCACACTAACAGCAAGATTACCCTAGACATATATTTTCATGCTACAAAGAAAATGAAAGAAAAGGATATGGAGCAGGTCAAGGAAATCACAATTTTATAATTTGCCACCTTTTTGCCACCTTCCCAATATTTAAGCAACAAAAAAAGTACCGGAAACGCCTTATTTCCAGGCATCCGGTACTTTTTATGAACTGCGGAAGATGGGACTTGAACCCACACGAGCGCATTGCTCACAAGATCCTTAGTCTTGCTCGTCTGCCAGTTCCGACACTTCCGCATGACGTTAACCGTCCGAAGATTATAATACTACATCCTCAGACGGATGTCAACAAAAAAATATGATATTATACGAATAATTATGCCAGCTTACTCTTTGCTGTCTCAGCAAGCGTTGCAAAACCAGCCGCATCGTTTACCGCCATCTCTGCAAGCATCTTTCTATTTACATCAACATTAGCCAGCTTCAAGCCATGCATAAACTTGCTGTATGACAAACCATTCATTCTTGCCGCTGCGTTGATTCGTGCGATCCATAACTGGCGCATCTGGCGCTTGCGCTGCTTTCTTCCCGCATATGCCGATGTGAGCGCCCTCATAACAGACTGCTTTGCAACTCTGTACTGCTTGGAACGTGCCCCTCTGTATCCCTTCGCCAGCTTCAATGTTCTATTGTGTCTCTTCTTAGCGTTTAATCCGCCTTTAATTCTTGCCATGTCTTATTCCTCCTTCAATATTTCCCAAATCTTAGAGATATGGTAATACTTTCTTCATATTCTTTACATTAGATGCGTCTGTGATCGTTGACTGCCTGAGATTTCTCTTTCTCTTGGTAGACTTCTTTGTTAAGATATGGCTTTTATAAGCTTTGTTTCTTTTTAATTTACCTGTACCTGTTTTTTTGAAGCGCTTTGCAGCGGCTCTATTTGTTTTAATTTTTGGCATGATTAGAATCCTCCTTAATTAGTATTTTATATTTTTAACGTTTTACAGTTAAAACCATGCTCATGTTACGTCCCTCAAGCTTCGGCACTTTTTCAATCGATGCAATATCTTTTAGAGTCTCGGCAAAATCATCCAGGATATGCCTGCTCTGCTGAACATGCGCCATCTCTCTTCCTCTGAAACGTAATGTAACTTTTACTTTGTTCCCCTTTTCAAGAAACTTCTTTGCATTATGAATCTTTGTATTCAAATCGTTCGTATCAATGTTCGGCGACATACGCACTTCTTTGATCTCCACCGTCTTCTGCTTTTTCTTCGCTTCTTTTTCCTTACGGGTCTGTTCATACTTAAACTTGCCGTAATCAATAATCTTACATACCGGCGGCTGGGCCTTCGGGGCAATCTTAACCAAATCCAACTCTGCTTCCTGTGCGAGCTTCATAGCCTCCCTTGAAGACATAATACCAAGCTGTTCTCCACTTGCGCTGACAACACGTACTTCTCTGTCCCTAATCTGCTCGTTAATCATTAAATCGCTAATTGTAGTGCACCTCCATCATAAACTCTTTTCATACATCGCCGTCTCCTGGCAGAACAAACATGCGCTCCACGCTCCTTCGCATTCTAGTATTTCTACCAGCGCTGCTTTTGTTCCGCACGCGTAGCTACGCATTCCTTTTGTTACATAGAATAAACTTTTCTATGTAATAAAATAAGTGAATAGCCATAGACCATCCACTCATATCTCTGCATAAATGTATCATCCAAATGATACACCTCTTTATGCTTTCAATATCAAACCATAGTCGCCCAATTGCGCTGTGGTGAGAGCGGATACTCTACTTTCTTTTCTTCACACATCCTATACATTAGCATATTCGCCAGCCTATGTCAAATACTTTTTAACATCTCTACGCATTCTCACGGCCTTTTCATTTCCCGCATAATCCTTCGGAAGGTAATAAAAAACAATACCGACGTAGTAAGAACCGAAATAATATCTGCTATCGGTTCCGCCAAGTAAATCCCCATAACCCCCATATACTTAGGAAGAATGATTGCAAGCGGAATTAGCAGAATCACCTTTCTAAGCAGCGCAATAAACAGCGATACCTTAGCCTGCCCCAACGCGAGAAACGTACTCTGGCACGAAGACTGTATTCCAAATATGGTAATTCCGAGAAAATACACCGGCATCATCTTGCATGTTAAGTCAATCAACTCTTGATTGTCGGTAAAAATCCGGGCATAAACAGCCGGCCTTCCAACTGCCACTCCTGCTAACAGAAAGGTTCCCACAAAACAGATCAAAATTAATTTTTGAAAGGCTTCCTTCACTCTCTCCGCATTTCCCGCACCATAATTATAACTTATAATCGGCTGTACGCCCTGCGCAACGCCCTGTACCGGAATTACAATCAGCTGCATAACGCTGGTCATAATAGACATGGTTCCCACATACAGATCCCCGCCGTAATGCTGCAGACCAGAATTCAGCGTAATACTTACCAAACTTTCCGTAGACTGCATGATAAAAGGGGATATTCCAAGCGCCCCTATTTGCTTGATAACCCCCGCGCGAATCCTCATATTAGAAAGCCTCAATCGAACCGCGCTTTTTTCCGACGTAAGGAAACGCACTACCCACGCCGCGCTGAGAGCCTGGGAAAAAATGGTAGCAAGCGCCGCTCCCTTTACGCCCATTTGGAAAACAAAAATCAAAATCGGATCTAATACAATATTCGTAATTGCCCCAATCAGCACGGAAAGCATGGCCGTCTTCGCCTGCCCCTGGCCGCTGATAAATGTATTCAGCCCCAATGCATACTGAACAAATATCGTTCCGATAAGGTAAATACCTATATATTCTTCCGCATAGAGAATAATACGATCGCTTGCTCCAAAAGCATACAAAATCGGCGTTTTAAATAGCTGAAAAAAGAGGGTCAGCACAATAGAAAATACCAGAAGCATTCCCGCCGAATTGCCGAGAATTTCCTCCGCCCCATTATAGTCCTTTCCGCCAAGCTTAATCGACGCCAACGGCGCCCCTCCCATTCCGGCAAATGCGCTGAACGCCGAAATCAGCATAATAATAGGAAACGTAACGCCTACCCCCGTCAGAGCCAGGCTTCCATAACCCTCGATATGTCCTATGTATACCCTGTCTATAATATTATAGAGCAGATTAATCAACTGCGCCGCCACAGCCGGAACCGACATACTGATAATCAGTTTTCCAACCGGCAGCGTCCCCATCCGTTCATCCTGCTTACTGTTCATTTCATCTCTCCTATATCTCAGTCGTAAATTTCATTTGAAACATAGAAGGTATTATATCACATCTCCGAACCCAAAAACAATATAGGAATGTTCCTTTATCTTACATCCCCCGCGCCGATTACCGTCTCTCATTTACAAATCTATTTCGCGAATGGGAATTACCAATTTTCAGAGACAGGCCTGCCTTGCCCTGTTTTTAACCAAAACATTTCGGGCAAAGCAGATACTCCCGTTAATTTTTACTGATATGCAGATAGCTCCTTCCGGTCAGCGTTTTATTGGTGCAGACGCTCAAAATAATAATCAGTATTCCTGCAAGGAAGCCGATCCAGTTAAAGAGCGCTGTCAGAATCAGAAGCTGCAGCCGCATAAATTTTAATGCATAACCTAGTTCAAAGTTCGGCTGAGTATAATTTGCCACTGCCACGAATGCCATTCCCAGCATAATTTCCGAATTAAACCACCCAGAAGATACAGAAAATTCTCCCAGCACCAAACCTGCGATTACACTGAGCGGAGTACTGAGCATACTAGGCGTATTCATCGCCGCAAGCCTGAGTCCGTCGATAGCCAGCTCTAAGATCAGAAGCTGCCAGATCAACGGTACATTTACCATATCCCGTACAACAACAAACGTAAACATCTCCGGCAGCCATTTCAAGTTCTGCATAAAAAGCAGGTACACCGGCGTCAAAAAAACCGTTAAAAACGCAATTATACCTCTCGTCACCTTTAAATAAACTCCGGTAAGCGTAGGAAAATAATAATCGTTCGCCTCTTCAATCATATCATAAACCGAAGTAGGAAGAATCATAGCCGAAGGCGAATTGTCCACCAGTATCACAACTTTCCCTTCCAGCAGACATGCCGCCGCCGTATCCGGTCTCTCAGTAAACTTAAATTTTGGAAAGGGATTGTACCACTTGCGTTTCATCAGACATTCCGCAAGGCTCTGCTGGTTCATAGTCAGGGCGTCCGTGTTGATTGAACTTAATTTTTCCATCACCTTTTTTAACAACTCCTGATCCACGCGGTCAGACATATAGCAGACCGCCACATCTGTTCTGGAACTTTTTCCAACCTCCGTCATCTTCATGGTCAGATGCGTATCGCGGATCCTCCTTCTCATTAACGCCGTGTTAAATACAATCGTTTCCACAAATCCGTCCCTGGATCCCCGCAGAGATTTATCCTTGTCCGGTTCCTCTACGCTCCTTGCCGGATAAGTCCTGCAGTCAATTACGATACACGCCTCATAACCGTCAATAAAAAGGCACGTGGCTCCTGACAGGACATTTCGGAAAATCTGGTCAAAATCTCCGATTATATCAACCTCTACATACGGGACACATTTTTTGGAAAATGCCGTCGCACTTGCCGGCATATCCTCTTCCGTCACAGAAAAAAAAGAATCCATCAGCTTCAGCATGGACTCATCCTTCGTAAAACCATCGACAAAGTAAAATGTCGCGTTCCGCCCTCCAATCACGATATTCCTCTGTACGATGTCAAAACTGTCTTCCACCGGAAGCATTTCATTCACATAAGTCACATTTTCCTGCAAAGAAGCTGAAACCAATCTATATTCCTGCATATCCATATCCTCCATTCCCGTAATCTGCGCCGCTTTTTTTGCAATTTCATCCACGTCCTGATATGACATGGATTCCTGCGCATTTTTACATAGATAGGATAACCGTTTATTCCAATAAATATGCGGAGCGCCTTGTAAAACAATCCCTCCGCCAGATCTGTCTCATTGCACTCCGCATATTTATTTTACGGCAGATTCGTACTTCCAAACCCTCCGTTGCGCTCTGCCTGCGCATCGTCGTCTACCGTAATTCCATACTCTACAAAAATCCCCTGCATAAATCCCATTCCGGCTTTTATTTCTACTGTTTTGCCTTCCTTCGTATCATTTGTAAGTTTCGCGAATATATGGCCTTCATTATCAGAGCCAAAATAGTCGCTGTCAATGATACCCACTGTGTTATTCAACTGCAGGCGGTATTTAAACCCCAGGCCGCTTCTTGGATAGCACTTAAGCACCCATTCCTCCTGCATCTCTACCCGGATTCCCGTAGGGATTTTTACCGTTTCCCCGGGCGCTATGCTCATATCAGCCGGCATATAAAAATCATACCCTGCCGACCCGGACGTTGCCCGGCAGGGAAGCTTTAGCCTGTCATAAATTAGCCGTATCTCTTCTTCCGACCCGTCGCCGAACGCATCCCGCCAACCTTCCGCAAACTGGCTGAAGCTCACTTTATGAAACCGTGCAATTCTCTTTGCCATTTTTCTACCTCTTTCACTCCGACAATACAATTTCTTCTTTTCCGTCTGTAAGTATAACAGTTCTAATTTCCGCATTCAATACTGATTTCATGAAACAGAGTTAGAACGTCTTCCACCGTCATACTGCTCTTTTCCACTTCTTTTTGATCCAGAATAACTTCTCCCTGATGCATCATAAGCAAACGATTCCCATATTCCATGGCATATCTCAGATTATGCGTCACCATAATCGTAGTCAAACCCTCTTCCTTCACTATCTTATCCGTCAGTTCCATCATTAACTCCGCTGTCTTAGGATCCAATGCAGCCGTATGTTCATCCAAGATCAAAAAGTCAATCGGCGTCATCGTAGACATGACCAGAGCCATCGCCTGTCTCTGCCCTCCTGAAAGCGAACCTGCCTTTACCTCCAGCTTATCTTCCAGCCCCAGATCCAGCCGGCTAAGAAGCTCCTGGTAATATGCGGTTCGTTTCTTATTTGTTCCTCTTCGAAACCCATAGGTTCCGCCTTTGTTATCGGCAAGAGACATATTTTCCAGAATGGTCATAGAAGGACAAGTTCCCATTGCCGGATTCTGATACACGCGTCCGATTCGCTCATTCCTTCTGTATTCCTTCTCTCTTGTAATATCCCGGCCTCCAATCCGCACCTGCCCTGCCTCCACGGGTATACTGCCGCAGATAATATTTAACATAGAAGTTTTCCCGGAGCCGTTGCTTCCCACAACGGATACAAACTCCCCTTTTTCCACCTTCAGGCAAAAATCCCGGAACAAACACATTTCGTTAACCGTCCCCGGATTATAGTATTTGTAGATATTCCTAAGTTCAAGCATCCGTCTTCACCTTCTTTCTCCGTTCCATACTGATAACCAAAATCACCAGGAACAATACAGCCGTAATCAGTTTCATTGCCTGCGGTTCAAAATTTTTCAGCGCTACAGCAACGCATGCCTTATAGATTACCGATCCAGCCAGCACGGCCGACGTTGCGTTAAACAAGGTTATCTTCTGAAAAATGCTGGTTCCGATAATCACGCTGGCAAGACCAATCACGATTGCGCCCGTTCCCATAGAAATTTCAAATACCCGCTCTTCCTGGCAAAAGACACTTCCCGCAAGAGATACCAATCCGTTTGCAAGCCCAAGCCCCAAGATTTTCACATTCCCTGGATCCTTTGCAAGAGTTGTCACAAGCGCCGCGTTATCTCCCGCCGCCCGTAAAAGATACCCTGACTTCGTCTGCAGATAAACATCCAGAAGAACTTTTCCGGCCAGCGTAAGTATTATGATAACTATAAGCGTACGGTATGGCCACAATCCTTTCGGAAACACATCTTCCAGCAAAGAATTTTTAAAAATTGTCTCCTGCGAGAACAGAGGCACATTTGCCGTCCCCGCAATATACAGATTCATCGTCCACAAACCAGTCATCATAATAATGCCTGATAGAAGATCCCGCACACGGAATTTTACATGAATCAGCCCCGTACAGACTCCCGCCAAAGCTCCCGCGAGAAACGCCAGCAAAAGCGACAGATACGGATTCATCTCTCTCGTTAATAAAAATGCGGTAACCGCGCCGCCTAACGGAAAACTTCCGTCCACAGTCAAATCCGGAAAATCCAATATCTTATAAGTGATATAAACGCCAAGCGCCAAAATACCATAGATCAGACCCTGCTCTAAAATTGATACTACAAAATCCATGAAACCGCCTCCGCTCTATATTCTACACGATCTATTATTCCGAGATTTCATCAAAACTTATAACTGCAGAATCCGCCAGTTCGGCCGGAACTTCAAGTTTTAGTATTTCCGCTACTTTATTATTCACATAAAATCCTGGCTCAGTAATAACCTCATACGGAATCTCAGAAGCCTTTTTCTCTCCTTTTAATACCTTTGCCGCAATCCTTCCCGTTTGTCTTCCAAGAGAACTATAGTCAATCCCTTCGGCTGCAAGACAGCCGATTTTCACCTGCTCAATCTCGCTCCCGAACACCGGAATCCCTTTTTCATTTGCTTTCTCTAAAATAGTCGGAAGAGAAGCTACCACTGTATTATCTGTTAAATTCGTAATACAATCTACCTGCCCTAACAAATCGTCCGCCGCAAGCGCCACATCCGCGGTCTGGGCAATTCCTTTTTCAATCAGCTCAAATCCATAATCCTCCGCCAATGATTCATATGCTTCTATTGCCGATACCGAATTGGCCTCGCTGGTCGTATACATGATTCCTAATTTCTTTGCATCCGGCAGCATGGTGCGGATCATCTTCAACTGCTGTTCCACCGGAAGCTTGTCGGACGTGCCGGTAACCTGGCCTATCGGGTTTCCCTCCTGATCGGCAAGCTCCGCAGCAACCGGATCGGTAACCGCCGTAAAAATAACCGGAATTTCCTTATCCATCGCCGCATTGTACGCGCTCTGCGCGCTGGGCGTCGCGATAGCGCAAATCATGTCTACCTTATCGGAAACAAATCCGTTGGCAATCTGAGCGTTCGTTGCCGTATCCGCCATTGCATTCTTAATATCCAGCGTCAGGTTCTCGCCTTCCACAATCCCCTCTTCCGCCAATCCTTCTATAAATCCTTCCCGGCAGTTATCTAAGGAACCATGCTCCGCAAACTGCTGAATCCCAATCGTATATCCGTTTTCCGCCGCAGCGCCGCCGGACTCGGAACGTTCCTTCCCGCATCCTGCCGCCATTACTGCCATCATTGCTAAAGTTAATAAAATTGCCGTTACTTTCTTTTTCATTTTTTCATTCTCCTTTTTGCTTGATTTTCTTGTTTCATGTTAGGAGAGAAAATTAGACGGACATTTGAAAAATCCGGTCTGCATTTGTTCTATAAAATAGAAAATCCGCCCCAAACACAAAGTTTGAGGCGGTAATAATTATCTTATTATCGCGGTACCACTCAAATTGACAAATTGTCCGCTCTTCCCATGTACTAACATACACTCCTGATTGATAACGGGTTCGGTTCCCGACATGCCATAATCTCCAATACTCCGATTTCCGGCTGCCCTCGAAAGTCCATTCAGTTATCTGTTCCGTACGGCAATCTCACCGCCTGCCGCTCTCTTTGACTTCACGCCGATAACCTACTTCTCTTTCTCAACGGTTTAACTATTTATGCCTTTTACTCTACTCTACAGAACCCTCTTTGTCAAGTATAATTATTTCCGGATTACCTTATCCTGATAGTCGAAACATTCCTTAGCAATTACATTGCTGAGTACAAGCAGGCAGATTAAATTCGGAATAGCCATCATGCCGTTAAAGGTATCCGAGATATCCCATACCATCTGAAGCTGTGTGGTAGCTCCTACAAATACGATCAGCGAAAAGAAAATTCGGTACAATGTATTCAGCTTCGTAGAGCCGGCCAGATATTCCAAAGACTTTTCTCCGTAATATTCCCATCCTAAAATAGTCGAAAATGCAAACAGCATAATTCCAATGGTTACCAGCCATCCGCCAAAAGCTCCGAGTCCCGTCTGGAACGCCGCAATCGTTAAATTGGCTCCGGTAAGAGCTTCCCCCGTGTTCGGATCGATCTGTCCCAGCATACCGGAAGACGCAATGGATAATCCCGTCATAGAGCATACCACGATCGTATCAAAAAACGTTCCTGTCATATTGATATATCCCTGCCTTGAAGGATGATCCGTCTTTGCCGCCGCTGCCGCTATCGGCGCCGATCCAAGACCCGCCTCATTGGAGAACACTCCCCTAGCAACGCCCCAGCGCATCGCGCTGGCGATCACGGTTCCTGTTACGCCGCCTCCCATAGCCTCAAAATTAAAGGCCATACGAAAGATCTCCGCCAGTCCTTCCGGAATATTCTCTATGTTCAAAATAATTACTACCAATCCCGCAGCAAAATACAGTACCGCCATAAACGGCACGACTACTGAACACACCCGGCCGATGCTCTGGATTCCGCCTACCAGCACTAAAAGCGCCGCAAGCGTCAACACTGCGCCTGTAATCCAAGTAGGCACGCCAAATGTTGTTTTCACTGCGCCGGATATGGAATTGCCCTGCGTCAGATTCCCGATACCGAAAGAAGCAAGTACCGCAAACAACGCAAACGCGACTGCAAAAAATCTGCCCAGGCTCTTATTCTTGAAACCGTTCTGCATCGCATACATAGGGCCTCCAGCCATTTCGCCCCTATCGTTCTTCTGACGGTACTTTACGGCAAGAACGCTCTCTCCATATTTTGTGGAAAGCCCAAACAGCGCGCTAATCCACATCCAGACAATCGCACCCGGTCCTCCAAGAACCATTGCGGTCGCCACGCCTACAATGTTGCCGGTGCCGATAGTGGCGGCAAGCGCCGTCATCAAAGATTGAAACGGCGTAATATCCCCCTCTTCGCCCAGGCTTTTCTCCTGCCTGGCAAATACCTGCTTCAACGCATAACCTAAGTTTCTCCAAGGCAGGAATTTCAAACGAATCGTAAGAAAAACTCCTGTTCCCACCAGAAGAATCAGCATCACCGGTCCCCATACAAAATTATTGACTGTTGATAAAATATCGGCAAAACTCATACGCTCTCTCCCTTCCTTTTTCAAGCAGAAAAACTTTTTGCATCTCCAGACTCTGCCGAACCTCATTCTGGCATAAATTTATTCATTTCCAAAATAAAAAAAAGTTTTTCCGTCATTTCCCATAAAAATGCGAAAACTCCGAAGTATTTCCTACTTCGGAGTCTATCGTTATGGATTTGCATCGACTTGGCTATTATAGCATTATAACCGCAAAAATGCAAGTGCAACATTTAATTCTTTCATTTATTATATGCTTTTGACATTAAAAATATGATTTATTATATTATTTTTGAATAGTCGAATCAAAACGGTGTCCCATGCAAGTCATACGGCGTCGTCTGATAGACGTAATAATTGAGCCAGTTGGTATAGAGATTATTAGCGGTAGCCCTCCAGGTAAGCAGCGGTTTATTCTCCGGATTATCCTCTGGATAATAATTTTTCGGAAGATCAATCGGCAGTCCTTTTCCGAGGTCTCTCTTATACTCTCCGTCCAGCGTTACTCTGTCATACTCCGGATGGCCCATTACAAATATCTGCCGTCCGTCGTCTGCCATTCCGAGGAATAATCCCACCTCTTCCGACTCTGCCAGGATCGTAATTCTTTCATCCTTCCGAAGCTTCTCAATCGGCACATCCGTATGCCTGGAATGGGGCGCCATAAATACGTCGTCAAATCCACGCACCAGCGGTATTTTCCGATTCATAACCTGATGCGGAAATACTCCGAACAGCTTATAAGGCATCTGAACCTTGTCAATTCCATAATGATAATAAAGAGCCGCCTGAGCCCCCCAGCAGAGATGAAGCGTGGAAGTGACGTTCGTCTTCGTCCATTCCATAATCTTTGTCAGCTCATCCCAGTAATCCACTTCTTCAAAAGGCATCTGTTCTACCGGAGCCCCGGTGATGATAAATCCATCAAATTTCTGTTTTCTTATCTCTGTAAAAGACTGATAAAATTTATTAATATGACTTGTGGACGTATTCTTCGACACATGGCTGGATACGTTAACAAACGTAACATCCACCTGCAGAGGAGTGTTAGACAGAGACCGAAGAATCTGGAGTTCCGTATCCTCTTTCAAAGGCATCAGGTTCAGAAGCCCAATCTGAATAGGCCGGATATCCTGATGCATCGCTCTGTGTTCGTCCATTACAAATATATTCTCACGCTCTAAGATTTCCTTAACCGGAAGATCATTCTGTACGCGAATCGGCATAATCGTTTCCCTCCTTCTATACTATATCGTATCATTTCCGGAGGTTCCTTCCCCCTCCTTCTCTTCCTCCGCCTCTCTTTGTTTCCGTTGCAGAGTCTCCCTGGAAATCATATATTTTCCGCTGTCATCTACAAAACTGAACTCGTCATAAAATTCCGTAGCTTCCGGGAGGTTTTTCTTGTGCAGCCTGCCGTTAACTACCATCTGAACAATATAATAAATAACGGCAAAACTCGGCACTCCCAAAAGCATCCCGATAAACCCAAACATCCCGCCGCCTAACAGGATTGCAAAAATTACCCAGAATGAAGACAGACCCGTAGAACTTCCCAAAATCTTTGGCCCGATAAAATTGCCGTCCAATTGCTGCAGCACAAGTATAAATACCAGAAAGTACACTCCCTTTATCGGATCTGCCAGCAATATTAATACAGCGCTCGGAATCGCCCCGATATACGGGCCGAAAAATGGGATCACATTTGTCACGCCCACAATTACGCTGACCAAAAGAGTATACGGCATATTCAGCAGCGTCAAGCCAAAAAAACAGAGCAGCCCAATAATCGCGGAATCTATAATCTTCCCAATGAGAAATCCGCCGAAAATCTCATTCGCTTTCTGCATAACATGCAGAACAATATTGGCATGGCGCGCGTTAAGAACCGCATATGTAATTTTCTTGCCCTGTTTTCCAAACATTTCTTTGCTGTACAGTATATAAATAGATACGATAATCCCAATCAGGGCGTTAAATATCTCGCCGACAAAATCAATTACGCCTGTTGTAAGAATGGTCATAATATCATTGGCCTGCTGAAAAAAATTACTCTTAAGCCAATTCTCGAAGGTTTCGGTTGCTTCTTCCACAAAAGTCCGAAGCATAACTCCTATATTTGAATCATCCCTTACAATCTCATTCAACTGATCCATCAGTCCGTTAATCTGACTTGGCAGCGTAAATACCAAACTTCGTATACTCTGGTAAAGCTCCGGTATCAGCATATTAAACAATCCTGTGATAATCGCAATCATTATCACGATCGCCAAAGCAATTCCAACCGTTCTAGATAATTTTTCAGCCTTCTCCCTGTTCCTTGCCCGCTTCTCCAACACCGGAATCAGCGTCACGTCCACCTGCCGTACAATAGGATTCAGCAAAAATGCAATCAGCGCCCCGTATAAAAACGGCTTTAGAACATCCACCGCTTTTGCAAATACACCGGAAATATCAGTAAGCCGCAGCAGGGCGAAATAAAAAGTAATCCCTGCGGCAACAACGATAAAATAAGTCATACACTTGCCAAGTTCACGACGGAATCTTGACTGTCCCTGATAACCAAGCCTCGGCCTGTTGCTGTAATACCCCTCCGGGGCCTCTTTGATATTGTCTTTGTTTTTCTTCTTTTCCTCTTCCATTCTTTACACACCCGCCATATCTCTTCCATGCTGCCTAAAACCTGTTCAGAAATCAAAGCCTTCCTTCTCCAAACAGGCATATTTTCTCAAACATACCCTAGTATAGCATAAAAATAAGGATACAGCAAACCCATTTGCCATATCCTTATCTCTGGTGCGCTTTAGTCATTACTGTCCACTCTGTTCACAATAACACAAATCCATTTAAAATTTGCCCCACGAATGGGATTTGCTCACTCCTAATTCGTTTCTTACGTTCTGCACAGTAAATGCGCAGGCCTGTGAACAGCGCCCCTCAGTCCGCTCATTTAACAGCAGGTGAAAGTGGCGCACTCTGTCTCCTTGCACTGGCAGGCGCTGCTTCCCTCTACGCTGATCTTGCCTGCATGGCACTGACACTCGTCATTATACATACATTCCACAGCCTCGCAGTCAATCTTACTGCTTGGCGACGCCTGTCCGGTTACATTGCCGTAGGAATCGCCCTTTCTCTCTACAAAGCTATCGCAGCAGGTTTCGGCCGCGCGCTTCGCCTTATCCCCGCCTACCTGAATTTTATCCAAGTCACAATAAAATTCTTTATTATGGGCGCAAGTCTGCACTGTACATTTTAATTCCGGCATTGCACGATACCTCCTTAATAAAAATAAATAATACAAACGTTAGTATCCGCAATGCCGGAATTATTATTCGCAATTCTTTAATTTTTACAATTAATCCACCGACAAAACAAATGCCGCCGTCCGTTTCCCATCCGCAAAATCCACTGCGCCTAGCGGTAAATAATGTCTTCCCGCCCGGGTCCGTTCGATACCATCGTGATCGGATATCCGATGTGTTCTTCTACAAATTCAATATACCTGCGGCAATTCTCTGGCAATTCCTCATAATTCCGGATACCAGAAATGTCGCATTTCCAGCCTGGCAGCTTCTCAAGCACCGGCTTCGCCTTCTCAAGCAGATGTGTAGTTGGAAATTCTGTCGTTACCTCTCCGTCGATCTCATAACCCACGCACACCGGAATCTCATCCAGGTATCCCAGCACATCCAGCACGGTAAACGCCACATCCGTTGTACCCTGCATCCTGCATCCATACTTCGACGCCACACAGTCAAACCATCCCATACGCCGCGGACGTCCGGTCGTCGCTCCGAATTCTCCGCCGTCTCCGCCCCGGCGCCTCAGTTCATCCGCCTCGTCCCCGAAAATCTCGCTGACAAAAGCGCCCGCGCCCACTGCGCTGGAGTACGCTTTGCAAACGGTAATAATCTTTTTAATCTCATAAGGCGGGATCCCCGCGCCAATAGCACCGTATGCCGCCAGCGTAGAAGAAGACGTCACCATAGGATAGATCCCGTGATCCGGATCTTTCAGTGAGCCAAGCTGTCCCTCCAGCAGAATCTCTTTCCCCTCTTTTAAGGCGTTGTAAAGATACAGGGACACATCACATACATAAGGCTCTATCATCTTTTTGTATTCCTGCAATTCCTCATACAGCTCGTTCGCGTCAATCTCCGGCTTATGGTACAAATGCTTTAAAAGTACATTCTTCTGCTCTGCAACCCGCGCCGTTTTCTCCTTTAACAGTTCGTCGTCGAACAGTTCGCTGACCTGGAAGCCAACCTTTGCGTACTTATCAGAATAAAAAGGAGCGATACCGGATTTTGTAGAGCCAAATGACTTACCGCCCAGACGCTCTTCCTCATATGCATCAAAATTCTTATGATAAGACATCACCATCTGCGCCCGGTCGGAAACCAGAATCTTCGGCCTCGGCACTCCTCTGTCGATAATGGACTGGATTTCCTTAAATAATACCGGCACGTCCAACGCAACACCATTTCCAATAATACTGGTAGTGTGATCATAAAACACACCCGACGGCAGCGTGTGGAGTGCAAACTTTCCGTAATTATTAATTATCGTGTGTCCTGCATTGGCTCCTCCCTGGAAGCGGACAATAATATCAGCCTGCTCCCCCAGCATATCTGTTATCTTTCCCTTGCCTTCGTCTCCCCAGTTCGCGCCAACTACTGCTTTAACCATATCAATTCCTCCTGTGTGCTACTATACACAATACATCATAAGAATCTGTCTTTCATGTTCTAAAGTTACGGGATTCCTGCTTGCGGCAATTCCGCACGCAGAATCTCATATCTCCAATATCGTATTATACTATAACTCTCTGTTTTTGTACATTATTATTTCACATGAGCGGAGCAAATAACCGCAGAACCTGTCCTACAATTTTTGCTTTAAGAGGCCGGTTCTGCACCTCCGTCAGGCTGACCTTATGGCATCGCATTAACGTATTCTGAAAGTCTACTTCAATACTGCCTACGGCCGGATTATTATAAATTAATACGCCGCATTCAAAATGCAGATACAAACTCCTGTAATCCAGGTTGATCGTTCCCACCGCCGCGGTATCGTCATCCGACACAAATACCTTGGCGTGGACAAATCCCGGCGTATATTCATAGATCTGTACCCCAGCCTGAATCAGTTCTTTATAAAATGTCTGAGCTACCGCAAACGCATACCATTTATCCGGAATATGAGGCATAATGATGATAACCTCGATTCCGCTTTTGGCCGCCCTTGTAAGGGTGATGATCATCTCACTGTCCAGAATCAGATAAGGCGTCATGATATGCACATATTTCTTTGCATGATTCAGTATATGGAAATAAACCTCTTCCCCCACATCTTCATTATCATAAGGATGATCCCCGTAAGGAATCACATATCCCGTCCACTGTGTATTCCATGTTCTCTTGGACGTCAGATATCTCTCATATTCCTCCGTCCTTTTCTCATCTAAGTTCCACATCTGCAGAAACAGCATCGTAAAACTCTGCACCGCATCGCCCTTTAACATCACTGCCGTATCCTTCCAGTGACCGAACCGCTCCTGCTCGTTGATATACTCATCCGCCAAATTCACCCCTCCGGTAAACGCCGTCTTTCCGTCAATCACACAAATCTTTCTGTGATCTCTGTTATTCTGCACGGTAGACAAAAACGGGATAATCGGATTCGACATCTTACATTGTATTCCCATCTTCCGTATTTTTTTATAATAATTATAGGGAAAATTCGCGATCGCACAGGTTCCGTCATACATCAGACGAACCTCCACGCCCTCCGCCGCTTTTCTTTTGAGAATCTCCAGAATCGTCCCCCACATATGCCCTTCCGCAATGATAAAATATTCCATAAATATAAAGTCCCTTGCCTTTTCAAGTTCCTTTATAAGAGCATGGAATTTATCTTCGCCCAGCGGAAAATAAGCTATGTCCGTATTCCGGTAAGCAGGAAATTTCAAACATCCCGACAGATAGCAGGCCAGATTCGCCATTGCAGGCTTGCTCTCCCGAATCTCCTCTATAATCTCCTTTTCCTGAATCATATACGGATTCTCTTCCAGTTTTAGGATTTCCAGCTTCTCCCCAACCCAGCTTGTGCCGATCTGAAGCTCCACATAAACATAAAACAGCGTTCCTACCACCGGAAATGCCATAATACACAGAAGCCAGGTCATCTTAAAAGCAGGATTGGCCTCAGAATTGATAATATAAATCAGAACGCATACCCGCAGCACCGTAACAGCCATATTAATATAAATCGTATACTGCCTGAGCATGCTTGTTGTCACAATTAAAATAGCCATCTGCAGCAGGATCATCAGCAGAATCAGCCCGGTACGGCTGAATATAATCCGAAAAAGTCCTCCTTTGGCCTTTTTCAGTCTTTTATTCTCCATATGTGCCTCCCTTTTCTGAATACGTACCATTCCCAATTCTTATAGAACTAAGTTTATCACACTTTCCCTCCCATCTCAAGAAACCTTTGATATTCTCCATTTTTTCTGCCCTTTCCCCTTTCTTTTTTCCGAAAAAGGTATTACAATAGACCTATCCATATGCGAAACTGAAGAAAGGAGCAGGAACACATGTCAAAAGTATTCAAACGTTTATTAGGATTAGCCGCAGTCGGAGGCGCTGCTGCTGCAGGAGTAATATATTATCTTAACCGGTCAGGAAATAACGATGACGATTTTTTAGATGAATTTGATGATGATTTTGATTTAGACGACGATGTAAATCCGGCAGCCGAAAGAGAATACGTTCCTCTGAATGCCGCCCAGCAGGCAGAAGACGCGGAAGAAAAAGAGACTCAGACAGAATCTGCCGAAGATACCGCAAAAGCAGAAGAAAAGGCAGACGCAGCAGATACAAAATCAGAATAGAACCAATTATAAACAACGATGGGGAGACGCTTTTCGCAGCCGTCTCCCCTTTTGTATCACTGAAGCATAGAATACTCTTCCATTTCTTTTCTGGCCTTTGCCTGAAGGACTTCTGTCTGAAACACATAGTTGCGGATTACCGCCTCGTCCCTTGGCTGTAAATTAATATACTGACACCCATATCCGTGCAGTCCTTCCCTGCGTACAGGCCGCATTTTCTGAATCTTCGCCTTGATTTGCAGCGGAAATTTTAAATTTAAATCAGGAAAAACAGCAGTCAGTATGGTTCCCGGCTGGAAATCCTGTTCCGAAACAAATTGAAAGCCCCCGGTTCCGACATCCTTCACCTTAACGGATATTTCTTTCCGGCTTCCCTCTAAAAACAACATGGCGCGGAACGTTGCGTATACCCGGAAATTCTTTCTCTGTTCCGGTATATCGTTCGTAACAGCCCGAACAATAAAAACGTCTCTGTTGTCAAACAACCTGCAGGGGTGGATTTCCTCCGTTAAAGTATAAATAAACGCCCGGAAATCATATTGTTTTCCCTCTGGCATCAGAAAAAACTTACGTGGAAAATCTTCCGGCGGTTTTTGGGAAAAAACAAAAACAATCGTATCTAAGCTTTCTCTTTTATACTCTGCTTCCAGCAAATATATACAGTCCATATTGTAAAGAGTTCCTTTTTTTAGTTCCTGCAATACACCCATAAACGACTCCTGCCTCCTCCTTCGATATCCTTCTGAAACTATGTGCCGGCGCACGATATTCCTATAAATCCATTCTAACAAAGAAAAAGCCCGGGCGCAAGGTCAGGTTACGGTTCTCCGGACCGCCAGGCTCCGCACAGAATTCCAGCCGCCTCTTTTATTTCTTCTTCCGACAGGTTCGCATACCCAAGAAGCACCGTCGGTTTCTTAGCTTTCCCTCCAACGATGTAATCCGACAGGCCATATACCCGGATTCCCTCTTCTCCCGCCCTGCGTATCAGTTCCGTCTCATCCGGCCCGCCGTCAAAGGTAAGGAGCAAATGCACCCCCGCATGTTCTCCGGAAATCTTGCATCTATCCGTAAGCGGGGACAATCCCTTAATCAGCATATCGTGCCTCCCTTTATAGAGCGCCCGGGTTTTGTTCAAATGCCTCTCATAATATCCTTCTTCTATAAAACGCTGTACAATCAACTGGTCAACCACCGACACCGTTGAATTTATAAATCCGCATTTTTCCCGGTAAACCCTTAGAAGCTCTTCCGGAAGCACCATGTAGCTCATACGGATAGCCGGGGCAATAGACTTCGAAAAAGTTCCTAAATAGATTACGTTTCCGTGACCGTCAAATCCCTGCAGCGCCGGAATCGGTTTCCCTTTGTACCGAAATTCGCTGTCATAATCATCTTCTATAATATAACGTCCCCGTTCTTCATTCGCCCATTTCAGCAATTCCATCCGCCGTTTCACGGGCATAACAATTCCGGTAGGATACTGGTGGGAAGGCGTTACGTACGCCATGTCCGCCCCTGTCTTGCAAAGGGAGTCCACCTTCATCCCGCATGCGTCCATCTCAACCGGACATACCTGGTATGCCTGGCTGGCAAACATGCGGTACGCCTGTTTATAAGTAGGATTTTCCACGGCGATCACATGGCTCCTGCCAATTACCGAACACAAAAGCATCAGCAGATAATCGCTTCCCGCGCCTACGATTACCTGGCCGGGACTGCAGTTAACGCCTCTGGCTTGATACAAATATTTACAAATTGCTTCCCGGAAGCTCTTCTCTCCCTGGGGTTCTCCCAAGCGGAACAGCTCCACCTTGTCGTCCAGCAAAATATCCTTTGACAGCTTCCTCCACGCGCTATAAGGAAAACCTTTTAAGTCCACGCCGTTCGGAGTAAAGTCGAACCGATACGGCTCTTTTTTATCCGCCTTTTCCTCCACACATATTTTTTGCTCCTGGGTCAGATGAACCAAACCATCCATCTGAGCCGCAAAAAATCCCCGGTAAGGTTCCGATTCGATATATCCCTCCGACAAAAGCTGCCCATAGGCAAGCTCCACCGTACTTCTGCTCACTTCTAAATGCTTGGCTAAAAGTCTTGTAGAAGGCAGTTTCTCCCGATAAGATATCCTTCCCGCTACAATATTTTCTTTGATATAGCGGTAAATCTGCTCATAGAGCGGCATCTTATCTCCAGGGTTCAATTCCATTGTCAGTTCATTCATACCATTTATAATCACTTCGGCAGTCTGAATGAACTCTTCAGAGACACAATTCGGTTAAATACCAGCGCATCCGGAGCAGAATCCTTGGCGTCAATACAAAAATAACCGGTTCTCACAAACTGAAAACTGTCATATGCCTTTGCTTCGTCAAAATTCGGCTCCACGTAGCAGTTCTTACGAACCTCAAGCGAATTCGGATTGATGTTCATGGAACCGTCCTCTTCATTATAAACGCCCTTTTCCTCATCAATCAGATTCTCATAAAGGCGAACCTCCGCCTGCTTCGCATAGGGCGCCGCAACCCAGTGAATGGTCCCCTTCACCTTCCGTCCGGTAAATCCGCTTCCGCTCTTCGTCTCCGGATCATACGTGCAGTGTACTACCGTTACATTACCTGCGTCATCGGTCTCATAACCGACGCACTTCACAAAATATGCCTGCATCAGACGGACTTCATTTCCCGGAAATAGCCGGAAATACTTTTTTGGAGGCTCAATCATAAAATCTTCCCGCTCAATGTAAAGCTCCCGGCAGAAAGGAAGCTTTCTCTTCCCAAGGGCTTCATTTTCCAGATTATTCTCCGCCTCAAGCCACTCGGTCTCTCCCTCCGGATAATTGTCAATCACAAGTTTGATCGGGTCAAGCACCGCCATCATGCGGGACCGCTTCATTTTAAGGTCCTCCCGGATACAATATTCCAGCATGGCATAATCCACAGACCCCTGAGCCTTGGACACGCCGCACAATTCCACAAACATCCGCAGAGATTCCGGCGTGAATCCGCGCCTCTTAAGCGCCGCGATGGAGACCAGCCTTGGATCATCCCAGCCGTCTACCACGCCGTCTTCCACCAACTTCTTAATATAACGCTTCCCGGTTACCACGTTGGTCAAGTACAGTTTTGCAAATTCAATCTGCCTCGGCGCCGGGTCAAATTCACACTCTCTTACCACCCAGTCGTACAGCGGACGATGATCCTCAAATTCCAGCGTACAGATAGAATGGGTAATCTTCTCAACCGCGTCCTCAATCGGATGAGCAAAATCATACATAGGATAAATACACCACTGGTCCCCCGTATTGTGATGCGTCATATGAGCCACCCGATAAATCACCGGATCACGCATATTAATATTGGGCGACGCCATATCAATCTTCGCCCGAAGCACCTTCTCCCCATCCTTATATACGCCGTTCTTCATTTCTTCAAACAGCTTTAAATTCTCCTCTACAGGCCGATCCCGGTACGGACTGTTCTTTCCCGGCTCTTTTAACGTACCCCGGTACTCCCGGATCTCTTCCGGACTCAAATCGCAGACAAACGCCTTGCCCTTCTTTATCAGCTTTACCGCGCACTCATACATCACCGGAAAATAATCCGACGCATAATACAGATGATCCTTGAAATCGGCTCCAAGCCACTCCACATCCGCTTTAATCGACTCTACAAATTCCATATCTTCTTTGGTCGGATTGGTATCGTCAAACCGGAGGTGGAACGTGCCGTTATATTTCTTCGCCAGCCCGGAATTTAAGATAATAGACTTGGCATGTCCGATATGCAGGTAACCGTTTGGCTCCGGCGGGAATCTGGTGCAGACTTCCTGATATACGCCTTCCGCAAGATCTTTGTCAATCTCCTGCTCTATAAAATTCTTTGAAACCGTTTCTTCTCCCATGGGATATCCTCCTCGTCACTCGTTCTCATCATGATTTTTATCTTACCATACTTCCCTATAGCCGACAATACAATATTTTTTGAAATTCCCATTGACAAACCTACTACTTTTATTGTATAGTAATCACGTTGCGTATGGTTTATACATATGTGCTGTTGTGGCTCAGTCGGTAGAGCGTCGCCTTGGTAAGGCGGAGGTCGGCGGTTCGATTCCGCTCAACAGCTTTCATGAAAAAGACTTTCCAAGTTCTTAAGCTTCGGAAAGTCTTTTTCTATGAATTCGATAATATAGCTGTAATAATATCATACAATAAACGTACATAAAAACGTATATTTTTAAATTACCGCTGCCTATTTGAGCCCCAGAATTTTTCCTGCCTTGGCTTTAATCCGCTGCAAGGCATTATCAATCGTTTTCGGAGTCTTTGATAATACTTCGGCTATTTTCTTATAATCAACTCCCAAGAGATGTAAATATAAAACCTGCTGCTCCAGTTCGCTTAAACTGCCCTCCAATTTACTCTCCAGAACCTGCGCGGACTCCCTGCTGATAAGCGCAAGCTCCGGATTGCTGTCCTCCCCGGCCTCAATCATATCCAGCACCCTCCCGCTCTTTCCTTCTTCGGCCTTTTCATACAGCGACACATAGGAATTCAGCGGAATATGCTTCTTTCGTTTGGAAGCTTCAATTGCGCTGTACATCTGCCTGCGTATACAGAGCTTCGCGAAACCGTTAAATGACGCGCTCTGCCCTGTATCATAATCCTGCACGGCTTTGAACAGGCCGATCATCCCTTCCTGGATCAAATCGTCCTTTTCTCCGCCCAAAAGATACATCGCCTTCGCCTCTCTGCGCACCACATTCTTATATTTTTCCATGATGTAATCCATAATCTGCCGCTCCCCATCCCGGAGATTACAAATCAACTGCTCGTCTGTGAATGCCTCATATTTCGACATTTCTTTCCTCTCTTTCACCTGCGCCCGCCGTCCGCAGCCCCGTCTTTGCGTTCTGCATGTCCGCCTCTTCCATGACGGGAAAGCGTCCGCTGCCTTACCACTTCGTAGGCAAGCACGCCTGCCGCCACCGATGCGTTCAGAGAATCAATCTCCCCTTTCATGGGAATACTGGCGGTAAAATCACAGGTTTCTTTCACTAAGCGGCTGACCCCCTCGCCTTCATTTCCAATGACAAGGCCGATCGGCCCCTTAAAGTCCGACTGATACATCTCAGTCCCGCCCATATCCGCACAGGCAAACCACAGGCCCTTCTCCTTTAACTCTTCCATGGTCTTTTTCAGGTTCGTCACCTTGGCAACCGGCGTATAATTTAACGCTCCGGCCGAGGTTTTGGCAACCACCGCGGTAAGTCCCGCCGCCCGGCGTTTTGGGATAATCACTCCATGGGCTCCGGCAAGATTGGCCGTACGGATAATCGCCCCTAAATTATGCGGGTCTTCAATACCGTCCAACAAGATCAGAAACGGCGGTTCCTGCCGTTTTCCGGCAAGCTCTAACATATCCTCCACGCTGGCGTACTCATAAGCCGCCGCGTAGGCAATCACCCCCTGATGTTTTCCGGTTTCTGAAAGCTGGGATAAACGCTGCCTGCTTACAAACTGCAGAATCGTATCATGCTTCTTTGCCTCCCTTACAATGGAGCGCACAGGGCCGTCCTGGCAGTTCTCCAGCACAAACAGCTTATCAATTGGCCGGCCGGAGCGAAACGCTTCTAGAACCGCGTTTCTACCTTCAATGACAAGACTCTTCACTTCCACGCTATTTTCACTCATACAACTCTCCATTCCGCCGCCATTCCAATGGCGCACAAATAGTAACTCTTTCTCTATTCCCACCGTCGTTCCTGCGAGATTTCCCTCATTTTTTTAATGCAGGATGCTTTTCTCATGCCTTCCCGCTTCTTCCGTCTGCGTCATACATCTTCCTCTAATCCGGCAATCCCCAGCTTGATCAGTTCCAGCATCCGTCTGTACTCCCGTCTCAGATACAGATATCCTATCAGCGCCTCAAACCCGGTAGCCCTTCGGTAATCCGTCACAGATTGATTCTTTGCCGGTGTAACTGTCTTAGAATTCCTTCCGCGCTTGTATATCTGGTGTTCTTCCTCTGTCAGCGCCTCCTGAATCCCCCGCATCATCTTCGACTGGCTGGAGGCCCTTACATACATGCTGGTTTCCTTATGAAGCTTCTGCACCGGCTTGTTGCCTCCGCTTAGTACCAGGCTCTTAATCACAAGATCAAACACGCAGTCCCCTAAATACGCCAAAGCAAGAGGCGAATATTCTCTCACATCCACCTCCTGCATCTGAAACAATTCCTGCATAAAAAAATCAAATTCCCATTCTATGCCTTTTTCCATTTTACTCCTTCTCTGGTGTCCAGAAGAACAATTCCTTTTGCCGCCAGCTCGTCCCTGATCTCGTCCGCTCTTGCAAAATTCTTCTCCTTCCTTGCCGCCTGACGCTCCGCAATCAAAGCCTCAATCTCTTCATCCAGAATTTCTTCCTTCTTCTCTACAATCAGTCCCAGTACATCCGTCAGCTTCACAAGCAGGCCGAAAAGCGCCTTCGCATATTCCTTTGATCCTTCTGCTTCCGCCGTTGTATTGGCAAACTTCACCAAATCAAATACCGCCGCAATGGCGTCCGCCGTATTAAAATCGTCCTCCATAGCGGTTTCAAAAGCGGCCGCAAACTGCGGCGTCTTAGCAAACTGCTCTTTCTCTCCGTCAGTCATCTTCTCTTCTTTGGCATTGCCTGAGAGATATTTTAAATTGTCCGCCGCATTCAGGATACGCTCCAAGCCATTCTTCGACGCTTCCATCAGTTCTGCGCTGAAGTTCAGCGGACTTCTATAATGGGCGCTCAGCATAAAGAATCGCAAAATCTGCAAATCATACTGCTCGCTGATTTCCCGAACCGTACGGAAATTACCGAGAGACTTACTCATCTTGTGGTTATCAATATTTAAAAACGCATTGTGCATCCAATATTTTGAAAAATCCTTGCCGTTTGCCGCCTCGCTCTGGGCAATCTCGTTCTCATGGTGCGGAAATATCAGATCCTCCCCGCCTGCATGGATGTCAATCTGCTCGCCGAGATATTTCTTCGACATCACCGAACACTCTATATGCCAGCCGGGACGCCCCTCGCTCCACGGCGATCCCCACGCCGGTTCCCCTTCTTTCTTCGGCTTCCACAGTACGAAATCCAGCGGGTCTTCCTTTTCATTCTCACCGCTCACAAGAAGCGAACGATTACCGGAACGAAGGTCATCCAAATTTTTATGGGACAGCTTGCCGTAATCTTTAAAATTCCTGGTTCGGAAATACACCGTGCCGTTCTTCTCATACGCATATCCTTTTTCAATCAACGTGCTAATCATCGTAAGCATCCCGTCGATCTCCTGGGTAGCCAGAGGATGAGTGGTGGCGGGTTTAATGTTCATGCCCTCCATATCTTTCTTGCACTCCGCGATATATCTTGCAGAAATCTCATCTGCCGATACTCCCTCCTCGTTGGCTTTTTTAATAATCTTATCATCCACGTCGGTAAAATTCGATACAAAATTCACATCATATCCCTTGTATTCAAAATATCTGCGTACCGTGTCAAATACGATCATCGGTCTCGCGTTTCCGATGTGGATAAAATTATACACCGTAGGCCCGCAGACGTACATCTTAACCTTTCCTTCCTCCACCGGAACAAATTCTTCTTTTCTCTTGGACATCGTATTATACAGCTTCATCTTATCTCTCCTTTTTATTTACTTCCCGCCCGCAGGAAATCCCGCGGGCCGTGTTTTGCTTTCTTTTCTGTCTTTTTCTACTTTTCAGAAACCGAGCCGTCTTTCCCAAAATCCTTTAACTTCTTCTCAAGCCGGCTGATTCTCTCACTCATACGGATATTCTCTCTCTGCAATTGGCTGATATCGCTGGTAACCGGATCGGGAAGATTTACCTGATCCATATCGTAACGTGGAATCTTAAGATTCCCCATTTTCACGATACGCCCCGGAACGCCCACCACCGTACAGTTTGGCGGCACTTCATTTAATACCACAGAGCCTGCGCCGATCTTGGAATTCTCCCCTATGGTAAAGGAGCCGAGTACCTTCGCCCCCGCGCTTACCATAACGTTATCCTTAAGGGTCGGGTGACGCTTGCCCTGTTCCTTGCCGGTTCCTCCAAGGGTCACGCCTTGATACAGGGTCACGTTATCCCCAAGCTCCGCGGTCTCTCCAATAATCACCCCGCTGCCGTGATCGATAAATAAGCCTTTCCCTATGGTTGCCCCCGGATGGATTTCTATACCCGTTTTCCTTGCCGCTCTCTGGGAAATCCATCTGGCCCAAAAATAGCGCTTCTTCAAAAACAGCCGGTGAGCCAGCCTGTAGCTTAAGATCACTTTAAAGCTGGGGTATAGAAACACCTCCATATTCGATTTAATCGCCGGATCTCTCTCTCTGATTACACGAATTTCTTCCTTGATATAGGACATAAATCCCATAAATATCTCTCCCGTCTATACTATTTGTTGTTATATCTTTTACCGTTTGGTACAACAACGCCCCGTCTCAAGGTTTTGAAATATAGAAAAAATTTTCTTATATATACAAGAAAAACTCCGTCTCTCTATATTTCCTCAAGAGACGAAGCATTCCTCCGCGGTTCCACTCTTATAGAGGGCTTCCTCCCGGCGTGCAATGCCCAAGAAGCCTCTCCACTCTATGCGCGTAACGTGCGCTCTTACGTATCCGGATACTTCTGACAGCCTTCCACGCCGCATCTACGGCACAACATCCGCCCTTTCACCGAATCGACTCCCGAATGCACTTCAGATACACATCCCCGAAGACTGCTTCCAGCCAATGGCAGTCCCTCTCTGGCAGTTTCTCCGTATCCTACTCTCTTCGTTCCAAGTCTTTATCGTATAAGATTATCTTATGCGAATTTGGAGAATTTGTCAACTATACGGACGAATCCTTTTCTATAACTGCAACAGTTCGGTTACCGTTCACACGTCACCTGCCGGACGCGGGCTGAATTGCCTGCTTAGAAACATGCTCCTGATCCAACCCGCTGTTTACCAAATGACCTGTGAACTCACTTACGATAAAGGGCAGATTCCCACTTGGTCAAATTTACATGTTTTCACGGACTGCGGCGTCATTCTCATACGCCGGGTATTCTTTCAGCCGAAACCGTACTTCAACTTTAAACAGATCGCCTTCCACCTTTATCTGAAAGCTTCCTTTCTGGAGTTCTGTAAAGCTCTTTGCAATCGCAAGCCCCAACCCGGATCCTTCGGTATTTCTAGAAGCGTCTCCCCTGACGAACCGCTCGGTAAGATCCGCTTCCTTCACTGTAATCTCTTCCGCCGATACATTCATGATCTGTATCGCCGCCGTCTGGCTTTCGGCTTCCGTATAAATCTTTACGTATACTCTGGTACCTGTCAGCGCATATTTAGACACATTAATCAGAAGGTTCTCAAAAATCCGATAGGTCTTCTGGCTGTCCAGCGCGCAGATCAGTTTCTCTTCCGGATACGTACAGCGGAAATCAAGCCCTGCTTCTTTAAACCGCTCTTCCAGCTCCAGCTTGACCTGCTTAAACAAATTCGTTACATCCACATCCACAATCTGCAGGGTCACGTTCTGGCTGCTTGCCTTGCTGCTCTCAAACAAATCCTCAATCAGCGCTTTCAGGCGGAGGGACTTTTTATCCAAGATACCCACATACTCTTTTCTCTTCTCCTCATCTTTCTCCTCCTTGAGCAAATCTACATAAGTAATGATTGCCGTCAGAGGCGTCTTCAAATCATGAGACACATTGGTTACAAGTTCCGTCCTCATCCGCTGGCTCTGTACTTCTTTTTCAACCGCCTTCTGATAACCCGCCTGGATCTTTAGCATCTCCGTCTTAAAAGGATTGAATATCCCCAAATCCTCTGTAATCTCTATATCCAGCTCCCCTTCCGCCATCCGGTTGGTTATCCGAAGAAGGCTGGCATATTTCCCACGGATATCGTTAAAATACTTCCGCAGAATACCAAACAGAATTACCGAGTATACCAACAGCGCAAATATTCCAAAAACCCACAAGGTACATACCGCTGCCAGGATGAGGAAATTCACGGTCACGATTTTCAATATGACTTTATTGTTCCGCTCGCTGAAATCAATTTCCTCAAAGGAATGATACAGCTTCCCAATCCCGCTCTTTGCCTCTTTCACTCCCCGTCTGCAGGCCATTCTAATCCATTTTCCATACCGAACAAGAAGCGAACGCTCTTTCATATATGCCCGCAGACCCATAACGGATATATGCCGCAGGCACCCTGACGCCCAGTAGCTGGCGGCCATTCCCACAAATATGATACAAATCGTAGTTCCGGTTACCATTTGCGCGTGCAGCTCCCACGGTAGATTTCCGTACTGACTGTAGCATATGACCGTCAGCCCGATCAGCGCCGCCGCCTCAAAAGGCGCTTTAAAAATCTCCTCGTTCCCTGTCTGAAAGGATCCAACCAGAGGAAATATCCACGCTCCCGCCGCTGCCGCTGCAATCGCCACCAGGCTCATCTCTCCTGCGACACTTACCGTTCCATACCAGCCGCTGGCCAAAACTACCGTTATAATTGCCAGATACGCCAGCAGCAAACCCATAAATAATTCATGCCTGTTTTTCAATTTTGTATCCAACTCCCCACACCACCTTTAAATATTTTGGTTCCTTCGGATTAATCTCTATTTTCTCACGGATGTTTCGGACATGTACCATAATGGTATCGGTATTAATGGCCCGCTCATTCCACACCCGTTCATAAATTTCTTCCGCTGAAAATACCCTTCCGGAATTTTTTATCAGCAGCAGAAGAATCTTGTATTCAATGGGCGTCAGCTTCACCGGCTCGCCGTCCACAAATACTTCCACGGTTTCTTCATGCAGTTCCAGCCCCCTACTACGTGAACATGCTCTTCCTCTTTTTCCCGTTCCCCCAGGCGTTCCATAAACCGGCCGTACCTGCGGAGCTGGGAATTCACCCTGGCCAGCAGTTCCATCGGGGTAAAAGGCTTTGTCACATAGTCGTCCGCCCCCATATTCAGTCCCAGTATCTTATCAACCTCCTCTGATTTCGCCGACAGAAAGATAACCGGAAAGTCGTGTTTCTCTCTAAGTTTTGCCGTCATCGTAATCCCGTCCATGCGGGGCATCATCACATCCACAATTGCCAGATGGATTTCTTCCCGTTCAATCACTTCCAAACCTTCTATTCCATCCGCCGCCTCAAAAACCCGATACCCCTGACTCTGCAGGTAGATTTCTACGCCTTTCCTGATTTCTTTATCGTCTTCTACAATTAATACATGATTATATTTTTTATCCATGTTAAATCTTTTCCTCCTCCGCTTACCGGCATTTCTCCTGGCTTAAGGCCAGCTATTCCGGCAAATTTCCCCGCATAGAGAACTATACTCCGCTTCCGCCTTTCTTGCAATAGCATACAATGAATATCCCTCCCATCCTTCCGCGCCTGTAAACAACAATGTACCGTTTTTTTATTCTGTTAAAAGAATACCCTGGAAATCTTAATAGAAACGCCTTGGAAAAGAAAAGATTTTCTAAAGATTTGGGGAAGAAAAAATAATCTACAGCTAAGTAATGAATCTGATTTCCAGACACCCAGCATACGAATATAACCCACAGCAATCGCCTTACTGTGGGTTATACAAAAAACCGCTATACCACTTCATTTAAATAAATCTTCGATAACGGAACGACCTTTCGCAGTTCTTCTTTCATACGTTTCGTCATCCATACGCCTTCTTCGGTACAAATCTCGTCCACGTTCTTTGCGCCGAACAAAAACTCAGCCAGCGCGGATATGGTCATGGTTCCTTCGCTGTTTTCCTGCTTACTGTCCATCAGCATAACGCCGGAAAATTCCGTGCCGGTAATCACTACGCAGCGGTTATTTTCCTCAATAATCGGATCCGTAATCTGAAAACATACTGCCGCCAGGGTTTTCAAACGAACCGACATGAGGATTCTCCTTACGTCGATGATGCGTACCATAATCTTCGGCGCGGCTTCTTCCGGCTCACCGCCCGGAATATAGGGTCTGCAGTCCGCAATCTCCCCTCCCTCGCGATACAACATCAACCGGGCTCCGTCGCTCTGATATTCTTCCCGCAGACGCCGGTAATAGGCTCCGCTTCGGCGCGCATAAACCTGATAAGCCAGAGACAGCTTCTTATTCGCAGCGTCCGCCAGTTCTTCCATATCCGAATCTAAAACAGGCGATACATTACAGAGCCTGCCATCCTCTAGCTCCAGCGTTCCCGGCTCCTTCCGGGGACAGGTTCTCCTCTCCTGTTCGTATACCGTCCTGAAATCATAGGGAGTGTAAATCGCTTCTGCAGCCGGCATCAAAAAAGTAAAACTCCTGCCGGACATATACATATCGCGAAGCGACCTGCGAAGAAGTTTCCCCATGTACCCCCGTTTTCGGTATGACTCTCTGGTAGCTACCGCAACAATATAATCCACATCCTTTTTACTGCCGTTTACCATCAGTTCATAGGGATTGAGGTGGAGCATTGCCTGAATATCCCCGTCTTCTTCTATTACATAAATCTGATTATCCCTGGTTTTTTCCGTGTAATAATACGTTACAAATCCCTGGCTGTCTTCTGCAAACACCTCTTCGTAAAGAACTCTTGTCCTGCCATGTTCCGCCCCGTCCAGCTTCCGAATCTCCATGTTCCCGCTCCTATTCCAGTTTATTCTTCAACCCCTGTGCGCCATTTTATTTCTGCCGTCATTGATATCTTCCCGATGTTCCGGCAGCAGAATGAAAACGGTCAGCCCCGGGGACATCTTTCGCAGCCGGCGCAGGCCGCCATATCGGAATCCGCCACTGTATAACTGTAATTTGCAGCCGTTTCCAGACAGGCAACTGCCTGGGCTGAAATCCCTTCCCCTATGCCGGTAAATCCAAGCCCCTCCTCTGTGGTGGCTTTCACATTCACCTGCCCGGCCTCTATATGAAGCGCATTGGCAATATTGGCGCGCATTTGTTCTATATAAGGCGCCATCTTCGGACGCTGGGCAATGATCGTGGCGTCAATATTACTGATAATATACAGCCTGCTCTCCAGCAGTTCGCCCACATGCCTAAGAAGCTTCACACTGGAAACCCCCTTATACGCCGGGTCTGTATCCGGAAAATGCTTTCCGATATCCCCCAGCGCAGCCGCGCCAAGGAGCGCGTCCATAACCGCATGAATCAGCACGTCCGCATCGGAATGTCCCAAAAGCCCTTTCTCATACGGAATGTTCACCCCTCCGATAATCAGCTCCCTGTCCTCGGTCAGTCTATGCACGTCATATCCCATGCCTACTCTCATACTGCCATCCTCCCAAATCTTTATTTGACCATTTCTTCAATCTGGGATGGTTCCGGCATAGACCGGATCGCTCCCTTTTTCAGCGTAATCAGGGCGGCTCCCGCATTGGCATAGGTCAGCAGCTCTCCCAATGTTTCCTCGGTCAAACCGTCCAGTCCGTATTTTAAAAGGCCGTTTATCGCACAGCCGCAGAAGGTATCCCCCGCCCCTGTCGTTTCGATAGCCTTTACCGTAAATCCCGGCTTTTCAACCCGAATATCCTGATAATAAGCCCGGCTTCCCTCCTTACCCATGGTAAGAAAGATAACCGGAATATGATAGTTCTCCTGCAGATAACGGATTCCCTCATCGTAATCCTCTTTTCCTGAAACAAACTGAATCTCATTATCTGATATCTTCAGCATATCGCAGAACCGGAACCCATATTCCATGGCTTCC
Source organism: uncultured Dorea sp. (assembly GCA_910588745.1). Classification (GTDB taxonomy): domain Bacteria; phylum Bacillota; class Clostridia; order Lachnospirales; family Lachnospiraceae; genus Claveliimonas. The sequence goes on from CAJURK010000034.1 coordinate 31,975, forward strand.
TTTGCGTCATCCAGAGATTTCCACAGCGGCTCTCTCAAATTCGGGTCAAAGGTAATGAGACATCCTGCTTCCTTGGCCGCTTCCAGCGCCTTCTTCGTGGCCGTCTTTGCCGGCTCGTCCGTCATAGATAAGGTTCCGAAATGAAATACCTTCGACTGGCGGATCAGCTCATAATCTACCTCATCCTCTGACAGCATCATGTCCGCCCCAGGATTCCGGTAAAAGGAAAACTCCCTGTCCCCATCCGGAAATGTATGTACAAAAGCAAGGGTCGTACGGATATCCTCGTCCATGACAAGTCCCTTCGTCTCGATTCCGGAATCCGCAATCGTTTCTTTTAAAAGGCGTCCGAACTGATCCCGCCCCACTTTTCCGATAAACGCCGTCTTTTTGCCAAGCTTGTTCAGCATGGCAAGCACATTGCAGGGCGCGCCTCCCGGGCATGCCTCAAACATGTTGTTCCCCTGCTCGCTCTGTCCGTTCATTGTGAAGTCAATCAGTAATTCCCCCATAGCGGTAACATCGTATAATTTCTCCATCTGTATCACTCCTGTCTACGCATTTTTCAATAACTTTTCTCTCATTCTACCATTTTACATCCTGATTATCAAGGAAATCCCACTTTACCGTTTTCCAGGCGTATGTTAAAATAGAAATTGTTTACAGGCCGCTTATCGGATGCGTATTTAGCTGTTCGACGGCAAACCTGTGAACCGTATAACCCAAGCAAACCGAAAGGAACAGCTATATGAACGTATATTATCTGCCGCTTGACGTTTCCACTTGGACTCCGATCGATGAACAGTTGTTGTCGGCCGTATCGCCGCAGCGTCGGGAACGAATCAAAAAATACACTTACGCCGCCGGCCGCCGTTTATCTCTGTACGCCGCCCTTCTTTCCCGTATGGGCATCAGCCTGCTGACAGGCATTCCTGCTAAGGATCTGGCTTTTCGGACAGATTCCGGAGGCAAGCCCGTCTGCCTTTCCGCCCCGGGTCTGGACTTTAATTTTTCACACACAAAAAACGCCGTTCTCTGCTGCGTTTCCACCGAAGGAACTGTGGGCGCGGATATTGAAAAGCAGCGACCAGCCCCGCTTAAAATCGCAAAGCGATTTTTCCACACAGAAGAAGCCGAATACGTAATGAACGGCCCCTTTCAGGAGCAAGACATACGTTTTTTTGAAATCTGGACAAAAAAAGAAGCCTATTCCAAACAGTTAGGATTGGGGTTCCAGCTATCCCCCGAATCTTATAGTACGCTGTCTTCGGCATTATCGTCTCAACTGCACACCTGGCGTCAGGACGATTACCTTTGCAGCGTCTGCTGTAATAAGCCTTTTTCCATAGAAAAAAACACAGTCACTGAAGCAACTGTTCAAACATTTTTCATCTTGAATTCCTGAATAACATATCCGTCCCGCATCTCAGTGAACGGAAGATTATGAAGCATATTGATATCCACGGCCGCCGCGGGATAAAGACTCCGCATCAGGGTTCCTCCAAATCAATGTTGATTTCGTACTTATCATTAATCAGCACATAATTTGCACCATACTTTTGAGCAAGTTCTAAAAAATGCGCGTTATCTTTTAAAACACTTTCCAAAGTACAACATTCGTCATCCAAACGATTTTCAATGACGCTCGCATATATTTTTATGCTTGTAAAATGATTTTTTATATAATCTCTGCTCATTATAAGGCAATAGTACTTTATATGTTCAAGGTATTCCTTTTCAAATCCCTTTGACCATTCAAAAGGAATATAACACCCTTCAATCACAAGATTCTGCTTATTCTCTATGGCAGTTTTAATTATTTCACGAATAATGGGCCACAAGTAATCTGTAAGTTCATTATCATCTTCGGGCGTAAGTTTCGTGTAACCGCTTCGGATCAAACCCATTTTCAAATGATCTATTGATAAATACGGATATTTATATTTTTCAAGCAATTTTTGAGCAAGCGCCGTCTTACCCGTATGGGAAGCGCCCATTATCAAAACAACCATATATTCTTCCCCTAACTATTAGTTATCTCCGTACATAGTTTAACTCTGTCATTCCGTTATACGAACGTGTATCAAGCAGTTTCAGCTTAATCTCATGTTCTGCGTCTCCAAAAAGCCGAACGCCAGAACCTAAAAGCGTAGGAATAACTGTAATATGATAGCGGTCAATTAAATCCTGGTTTACTAACTGCTGAACAAGATTAGCCCCGCCGCATATCCAAATATCCCTGCCGTTTTCTTTTTTTAAAGATTTTATCAAATCGGCAGGGTTCCTGTTAACAAAGCGGATTTTTTCAGAAGAAGCAAACCCGTTATGCGTGATAACATAAGTGATAAAATCATGATATATCCACTCATTGGGGGAAAGCTCGGTGACAATTTGATGATAAGTATTCCATCCCATCAAAATTGTATCAATATCCTTTATAAACTCAGAATAGGTATCAATATCTTCCCCATCGCCATGCCCCCGCAGCCAATCAACGCCGCCCTTACTGTCTGCAATATACCCGTCAAGGCTCATCGCAATAAACAAACTGACTTTTCTCATATCACTTTCTCTCCCAATGTATTAGAAAAAAGCCCTCTTTCAAGGACTTTTACAAAGTAGCGGGAACTGGATTTGAACCAGCGACACCACGGGTATGAACCGTGTGCTC
>CAJURK010000035.1 GCA_910588745.1 uncultured Dorea sp.
TCTCCCTCAAAACACTTTGTGAGAAAATCATCATCAAGCAGGCGAAAACCTCTTAGCCTCTGTAGATCTTCCTGATGTTTCTGGTCTATCTGTTCCGCCACTCTCAATTTTCCCACATGCATTCCCTTTCGTTTTCGTATCTTCATACTACCATAGCCCTCCTCCTTTTACAAGCCGGGAGCCAGCGCCTTTCTGAATCCCAGCCTGTTTCCGGCGTCGTGGTAATCATAGTGTCCTCTGTGATTTTCCCGTTATCCGTAAATTCCCCTTTTCATGCAATTAGTTTTTACTATCTCTTACTCACGATTTCCTTCGCCGCCGCTTTGGTTGGCAGGAGGCAGTTCACAAATAATTTTCTAATTACAATTCTTCTTCATCAATATAAACTCCGTCCCAATCTCCCCATTTAGGACGTTTATGCCGATGGAGGAGGCGTTTCACTGGATTCCACAGATTATCTGTTTCTTTCAGAATCTTACTCCCCATTTCCTGTCTGGCAATCCAATCATGTTCCTCTCTGTCATATTCCACTGTCCTCTGCTGCCAGAGTTCCTCTTGACGGCCGCTCTCCTCCTCCGGCTCATATCGCCGTCCTTCAGATTCTTTCTTTTCTTTTCCGGTTATTTCAATTTGTTCCTCTTCCGCCTTCATTTTTTCTAATTCTTTTATAATCTTTTTCAGGCTGTAATTCTCCTTCATAGTCTCTTTATGAAGAAAAAACGCTGTTTTAACACTGGGAATATCCTGATAATCCGTCCATTGTACAAAGTCGTCCATCAGCCGATGAAAAGACAGGCGAATATCTTCCTCTCCCTGAGGGAAATAACAAAACCTGCAGCCCCCGTCCTCATAAAATATGTATTCCGGATTCAAAAGCAATCGGTTTGGGTTCAGAAGATAGCCTTGCGTTTCTTCTATTACTTCCTGTATCTGCGTCAAGAATCCTTTCATTTCTTCCCCGGTTATCTTCTTCTGTTTATAGTACCGCCGCAACGATGTCAGACCCGTTATATCGTACTCATAAACTGTATTTTTTCCCTCCCCGTGACCACTGATCGGAATCAGCCCATTGATTGTATTCTCGCGAATCATCCGAACCTGATAATCCTCCGTATATAAACCAGGAAGACTTATCTTAAGCCTGATCTGGTTCAGCTCTTTCTTTATCTCCGTCTGAAATTCCACTTTACTATTCCTTTCCATATATTAGGTTTAACCATACAGATCCAACATACCGGCAGCCCTTTCTTTCATGTACTGAGATAACGCTTCTTTTCATACCGCTCATGGCAGAAGTTTCCGGTATTTACGAATCTTGGCTTCCGGCTTCGTTATTCCGGCTGTCTCTGTTACAGACAGCCGGATTTTTCCCCTTACGGCGCTTGCTTTTACCACAACTTTTTCTTCGTCAATCTGTGCGCTTCCCTGTACTTTACCGAAAAGAATACATTTTCCCAGCGCACGCTCTTCAAATACCGCTTCCACTGTCTCCGCCGTCGCTCCGCTTTTCTCCCTTGCTTTCGCGCTTCCCACCACAGCCGCCTCATAGGCGCAGGAAGCAATAATTTCCTTATCATGGTAATAAAATATTCCCATAACGCTCAGGAAAAATACCAGCAGCATAACCGGCGCTATATAAGCCATTTCAATGGTAATCATTCCGGAAAATTCCCGGTCTGTTATGTTTTGCGCCCGGCAACACCTCATTCCATTTTGATTTTTCATCTGTTTTTTACATGCTCCTTTTTGCATGTTCTTATCCTTTCCTTTTGTTTTCAAAATCTTACTTTTGTTACTTAAACAACGGTCTCTAATGTAACAAAAGTATCTCTTCCGCCCACATAACTGCATACCCTGCCGCAAGAAACGGCACCAGAGGAAGCGTCGTTCCACGCCTGTATCTGTGCAGCATAAGTACCGCCGCCGCGGCCGCGGCAACTCCTATCCAGGAGATGCACAAAACTTCCAGAAGATTCCAGACGCCCAGATACACTCCGAGTATACATAGAAGCCAGCTATCGCCATATCCTAGCTGTTCTCCTGTCACCCTGCTCACCAGGACAAACACCAAGCCCACCGCAAGCCCTCCCATTGCCGCCCACAAGTGTTCTCTGCCGGCCAATGCCAGATAAACGGCTGCCAGAATACTTCCAAGTATCAGCACCGAACCAGAGATTCTCCGGCTTTTCAAATCCGTCACTGACAAACCCGCAAGCATACCTATACAAATAATTCTGCTTATTACAAGCATACCGTTTTCCGCTGTATATTGATTTATCTGCTGCACTTTGAACACGCCCCTTTCCCCACTGCCTCTGTCAGCGAAACCGCATAGATGGTTCTCTTTAACCCGCTGCAGCCGAGCGAATTATGATACCTGTCTCCATAATCTGTAATATAGACTTCGCCCGCCGCCCCGCCGTGTACGCAGCGTTCGCATGCATGATATTTTCCCTGACTGCCGTTACGCAGTTCCTCTACCGCTGCGGAAGGAACCATGCGAATTGACAATTCCAGATAATTACAATGATAATCCCGGTGATAAACCATTCCATTTTCTGTTACATACACGGTCTCTTCCTCTCCTTGTCCAAAGCCGGAACGTACATAGCCCGTCCAGCCCTTCATCCTCATAGATTCTTCCATACGTACCGGATTCGCAGCAAACACCGGAACCGGAAGCTTCACCTGATAAGTCGCTCTAAGCTCCAGAATCCCCGTTACTACGGACATTCTGGATTTTTCACAGTGAATCCCTCCGCTTCCGCCAACAACCACGCTGCGCTCCAGGCGCTCTCCTCCAATCGCAGACACAATATCTGCCTCCAGACCCCCTGGAGTAACGAAACGCTTCGCATAAGCTTCTTCAGCCGCTTTCTTTCCTGCATACTGCATTCCGGCGCGAATCGTAGTTCGGATAGACATCACTTCAATCATATAAAACAACGCAAGCGCCGCCAGAAAAAATAACGGTATTGCAAGCGCCGCCTCCACGGTTATTACAGCCTTTTTCCAAGAAAGGCAGAAGGATGTTCTTTTGGAGATTCGGAACCTTCGCCTGCAATGAGTTTGATATGAAGATATTGGATATAAGGGTTTCTGCCTTCTATAAGACATCATTAAAGTCTTCTCCTTTCACTAAGAATAATTCTTTTTTGTTCTGTTTCTTTGCCATTCAAACAGAACGTCTGCTTTTTGGATTTCCCTCCAAAAGAACATCCTTCTGCTTTCCCCGGAACTACTCATACCCATAATAAGTAGGAAACCGGTATGTAATTCCCCTTCGCAGGCTAACCTCCGACTGAAGCTCTATTCTGCTGATACAATCATCTGCACGAAACCACGACAGACCCTTTTCCCGCTGCAGGCACAGTTCAATCATATCCAAAACCCGAAGAGGCATATTCTTCCTGCTGTTCACAAACAGAAGCGCTCTTAGATATTCTTTATATTTCATTCCGCCTTCTATGTCCGCGCCTTCCTGTCCGCCGTCCTTAGAACCCAGGTTCATCAGTCCCGAAAGAGAGAGCTGCCAGTTCTCAGCCGTCTTCGTAAAAGGAACCCCATACCCTTTCATAAGCGACCGCAGATCCATGACGCTTTCGCCAAAGGCCCAGGCAAGCAGCAGGACTTGCGTAAGCGCTTCTGCAGCCGCCGGAAGCGCCGCAACCGTACACAGCGTCAGCGCCAGAGCCTTTGCTTCTGCCCGTTTAGCCGCGTCGCCCTGCAAATACGTATAATTCGGAACAAATCTGAGAACCGCCAGCCTTTTTAATACTGCCTCCAGATTCTCACGGTCGCTGCTTTTGCCCTCCAGAATATACTCTACCTCATAATCCAGCGCTTCACTCCCTCCGCTGTTCCCGGCATCCGCCGCCGAAGAAAAATGTGTAAGCACATATTCCCCAAACGCGATTCCCGATAATTCCGGTTTATCGGCCACATCGGAAAAATCGCCTCTGCCTGTTCTAAGACTTCTATGAGATACCATCCCCGATTCCTCCACCGCCTTCTCCGATATCTTTTTTTCTTTTGGCATCGCCAATTCTGTCAGAGGCGTCGCCGCAAGCTGCCGTATATTAGGAAGCGGGTTATCTTCTTCCGGAAGCTCTGCTTGATTCTCCGTCAGCATCCCTGAAAGTTCCTGACTAAGAGACTCTTCTGTCTGCTGCAGCCGCCCGGCTGCTTCCTCCTGTTCTTCCCATCGGTTCATACTGCCCAGCAGATGGTTCAGAGAGCCAAGGCCGTATCTGCTCTCCATAAAACGCGCCGCCTGTTCTAAGAATGCCTGCCCGTTTCCATCTGTTAGGAACTGGATTCTTAGAATCTCCTGCTCCATACCAGAAGCCCCGTAATAAGACAGCCTGTCCAGCACATGCTCTTCGCTGTAACTTCCGCTTTCATACCCTCCGTCCAGAGCAAAAATCTCAAATTCCTCCAATAAATCTCTCTGATATTCGGCAAAGACGGATTCCACCGCGCGGTTCATATCTGTCCTGCGGTAGCTTTTCGCGGACTGCAAGGAGGCGCTCTCCATCATGCTTCCCGCAAAAGCCGCCAGCAGTACAAATATTAACGCCAGAAATGCCGTCACCTCGCCTCGCTTAGATTCCCGCGCTCTCACTGGTAATCTTCTCAAAAATTGTGTTAACAAGACTGGTAAGCTGAGACTTAAAAATAATTACCAGCCCGATCAGAACCACAAGAATCAGAATAACCTCTACTACTCCAATGCCTTGTTCATCGGTAAGCCGTTCCTTAATTTTTTGTCCAGCCGCCCTAAGTTTCCGCATAATCAATGCCACTGTCATCGTTTTCTTCTCCCTTCCTTCATTCTTTCTATCTGTTTTCTTCTACATTTTTATGGATAAAAATGCCGGAATAATTACAATTACAAGCACCATTGCCAGCATAAAGAACATTGGTGCAAGAAGTTTGGTCCCGGCTTCTTCTCCTTTTCGTTTTGCCGCCGCTTTTCTTTCTTCAAATGCCTGCTGCGACTCCGCTGCCAGCAGCGCTGTAAGCCCCTTTGTCCCTTTACGGAGATTTTGGTCCAAAAGCGATACAAGCTTTCGATATGCTTTTAAACCGCACCGTCTTCCAAACCGTTCATAGCTCTCGCTTTCTGTAACGCCGCTCTGCATCTCCCGAAAAGCAATCGACATCTCCTCGTAAGCGCGGCGCTCTCCTAAGCTTTCCTTCTGCCGTTCGTAATCCTGAACAATCTTTTCCCAAGCCTTCTTCACCGTCATTCCCGCGCCAAGAAGCAGCGTCAGCTTATTCATAATCTCCGGATAATCCAGCATCATCTGCCGTTCCCGCTCTTCTTTTTCCTTCTGTTCATTCTGCTTCTGCAGACTAACCAGCAGAAGGCAGACAATCGGCCCCATAGCCAGCACGTACCAGCCTCTTGGATTATCCGGGTTGCGAAGCTCCACTTTTCTGCCGTCCACCTCGCCGGGCAGCCTCAGCACATCCTCTTCCCGGGTGCGTTCTTCTTCCTTTGCAATAACCCGGCTTACCTGAGCCGCGCTCTTTTCCCTCCCGGTCATCTTTGGAGGAAATATTCTGGCATTCATTTCTTCCAGCGCCCGCATACTCTCGTCTTCCCTGTAAATCATACACGCTTTCAGCTTCACTATCACGCCTTCCGGTTCTTCTTCCAGCGCTTTCTCATTCAATTCTCCATAGATGTTCACCAGGTCGTAACGGTCAAGCTCCCAGGACACATCCACCGGTTCTCCCGGAATCTCCGTTACCAGTTTTAGGTCAGAACGCACTTCATCCAATCGCTCGTTCTCTCCCAGTATCAGCGGCTCAAGCTTCTCTGACGCACGGCGAAATACCGCCCTTATCTCGTCGTTCGTATACCGCTTTTCATCCACCTCGATCTCCAAGGAATTCGCTTCTTCCCCGTCAATCTTCATCCGAAGAATCCGGCTCGTACCGCCCTCCCCATAACTGTTTCTCCGAATCTCCGTAACCAGGCGGGCCGTTTCTTTCTTGTCGGATATAACAAGTACTGCTGCCGCCGCTGCGCTGATTACCAGCGCCGCAGCCATTACACTTCGATATTTACAATCTTTTCCCCAAGCATATAAGCGCCGAAATAAATTCCCAAACATATACTCATCACCCCGATTCCCAGCAGATTCCCATACAGAATTCCCATAAATTCAGGAAAGCTGAGCTTCATATAAGCAATCATCCCAAACGGAATCGCCGACATTACCTTAAATTCGTACTTCCTGGCCGCAAGCATCGTTTCGATCTCCGCCCGGATCTCTAACTTTTCCCGGATTTGTTCCGTCGTAGTTTTGATAATCCCAAGCATATTGCCGCCGCTTTTCTTTGCCATCACAAACACGTTGACAAAATTCCTCACATCCTCCTGGCCAACCCGGCCGGCCCATTCTTCCATAATCTGCTCCATAGGCACCTGCAGGTAAATCTGTCTTACCATATGGGTAAATTCACGCTGGATTGCCGCATCCTCTTTATATAAAAGACTAAGATCCCTCTTGGTTTCCTTCACAGCGTTCTCCACCGAATATCCTACGCGCATGGACGCCGATATGGACTGAACTGCTTCCCGAAACTGTTCTTGAAATTCTCTCTGTTTTCTTCCGATACATTCCGCCTCCCATCGGAGAAAATACCAAACGCCAAAAGGCAGAAGCGCAAAAAATGCAATCGCTGATTCATAGAACAGATACGCAACCGCCGCCAGCAGTCCCATGGTTCGCGCCGCCGCCAAAATGTATTCAGAGCGTCTGATATCCTGCCGAAAGTAACTTTGCCTTGTTCGCAAGATCTTGAACCTTCCTCCACTCACCGATTACTCTCTCTCCTCTTCTTCCTGTCTCTTCAAACCGGTATAATACCCGTGTATCAATTTCCTCTCCGTTATAATCCAATACCTCCACCACTTCCAAAACTTTCCTGCTTTTATCCCACAGACGTCCGATATGAATAATAATATCAATCGCCGAAGCAATCTGCCGCTGGATAGCCGCAAGCGGAATATCCATCCCCATCAGCACCATCGTTTCCAACCGGCGCAGCATATCCCTGGGGCTGTCGGAATGGCCGGTACTAAGACTCCCCTTATGACCGGTAGACATAGCCTGCAGCATATCAATCGTCTCAGGCCCCCTCACCTCTCCAACGATTACTCTGTTCGGCCGCATTCGCAGAGCAGAGCGGATCAAATCACGGATGGTAATCTCCCCCACCCCCTCTACGTTAGCATTGCGGGCTTCCAGCCTAACCAGATTCGGCACATCCGAAATCTGAAGTTCTGCATTATCCTCAATGGTAATGATCCGTTCATCTTTCGGAATATACTGAGATAATGCATTAAGCATGGTGGTCTTTCCCGACCCGGTGCCCCCGCTAATAAAAATGTTATATCCGGCAGCCACCAACTTCTTAAGGACTTCTGCAAGTTCCTCGCTCAACGCTCCTAAAGCTACCAGTCTTCCCATCGTGATCCGTTCCTTGGGGAACTTCCGGATGGTAACAATCGGCCCGTTTAGAGCTACCGGATAAAGAACCACATTCACCCGGGAGCCGTCCGGAAGCCTGGTATCTACAATCGGCGTCGCCTCGTTCACCAAACGGTTCGTCCCGGCAACAATCTGCTGAATTACATCCTCTAACTTTTCTCTGGACAAGAAATGCCTATCTGTCAGATACAGCTTCCCCTGCTTTTCCACAAAGATATTCTGAACGCCGTTAATCATTACCTCTGTAATGTCCTCGTCCTCTATCAGTTCCTGAAGAAGATCCAACTTACGGAATGCGTTAAATAATTCCTTTCCAAGCTTTGCCCGCATCCCCAGCGAAATATATTCTCCTCTGCTTTCCTCCTCAAGCACGCGGAAAATCAGCTCCTGCAATTCTTCATCTTCTACTTCCCTAGACAGATCCATCCGTCCCAGAATCTTTTCTTTTAGCTGTTCTTCTGATATCACAGCGTATCATCCTTTCCCACACTTCGCCGTACCCCTGACGGCAAAGCGCCTCCTCATACTGATAAATCTTTGAGGCAGCAAAACGGTCATCTGCCGCAGGCATATAGATCGTATCGCAGGCTTTCAGGATATCAAACAATCCCTGTACACAGTCTCCCAAATCCAAAATCACCACGTCATAGATACTGTGATTCAAGATTTCCCCAAACAGCCACATCCACTCAGACGCCGTAACCGTCCTGATATCTTCCGGAAACAATACCGGCGGGATATAGTCCAGTCCTTTTAATCCCTTTACTATCGTAGTTATCAAAAGACCTGGATTGCCGGCCTCCTGCTTGGCATAATAAAGAAGCATGGACAAGTTACGCTTTTCTTCTTGAAAATATCCTCCGATTCCTGCATAAGTCTCCAGATTCATGTAAAGAACGTTCTGCTTCTTTGCCAGTTCCATTCCCTTTCGGAGTGCAAACGCGGTCTGTCCCGTCCTGTGAACCGGAGAATAAACGCCGACTAGCTTCCCCCTTTCTTTTTTTCTTACGTTCCATAGTTCTCCCATACCGTCTTCGGCCAAAGCTTCAACCAGCTTCGTATAAATTTCCTCTCCCGACTGATAACGGAAGATTCTGTTTCTCGAGTCCTCTGCTTCTGCAGATACCGCCGACAAACGCATAACCTTTGATATCCCTGATAATTCTCCCTCTGTAAACTCTATTCTTTCATCCGCCAGGAGTATATCCACTTCCGTCTCCCTGCGAATTGCCTCAATCTGTTCGGGGCAGTCGCACAGCTTCACCTGCAGAGCAAGCTCCTTCCTCCTTCCAAGGTAATCCGCAAGCCGGACTGCAAACTCCCTCTCCCTGTCACAGATGACCAAATTCTTACTGCTCACTTATAGCCTCCTGTCTGTTATAAATTTACATAAGCAAATATTTTTTTAACGAATCCCCCCTTTCGTTACTGCATGTTCAATTGTTCTGTTTTGAATTCGCGGCCGATGCAGCCTGAATACGAAACAAGTTCAGATTTTCAACAAGATTCAACAAATCAGATACAAGTTATGGAAACTTGTACGATGTATTATATTCCCACATCGTACAAATGTCCATACTTTTTTTAGAACTATGTAAACTTTGTCTACTTTTCACAAAATATGATAAAAGACAATTCCATAAAGCAATGCAACCCCAGGAATACCAAGGGTTCCAGATGTCAAAAATGTAACTGCATTAAAGCCGACCGCTGCATTCACCCCTTTGGAAGAAAGAAATTCATTTACAAAGAAAATCAAAGCCATACCTATCAGCGCCCGAATAAAGAAGTTAACGATAATCCCAGGCCTCTCTTCCGACATATCCCTTCACTCCTCTTTGTCCTTTTTATAGATATATTCACTGTTTCAGGCAATTATACAAAGTATCGGCGTTTCCTATCAAAAAAATAGCGCCATAAGCAGTATCACTCCAGGTAACACTGCTTATGGCCGCCGAACAGAAGTCCTTGGCGCCTGCGTTATGTGCCGCATCATGATAACCGCCCCTAACAGACTTCCAGGTTTCCAAACTGCTTTCCTCTGAAACTTATCCGGCTTTCCATTATAGCCAGATCTCAATCCGTCTTCCGGTACGCTGATACTGGTGATACTTCACCCCTGCCGCGTCAAACATCCGCATGGACGCCTGCACCCTTGGCGTACCGTCATATTTATTGCTGTCGTAGATCACTTCCTTAATTCCGCTCTGGATAATTGCCTTAGCACATTCATTGCAGGGAAACAGCGATACATACAGCTTCGCTCCCTCAAGGCTTCCTCCCCTGTAATTCAGAATCGCGTTCAGCTCGCTATGTACCGTATAAAAATATTTGGTTTCAAGCTCATCCGCGCCTTCCCTAATCCAGGGAAATAAATCGTCCGAACATCCCATGGGAAATCCGTTATAACCCATTGACAGAATCTTATTATCCTGACTCACGATACAGCACCCCACCTGGGTGTTTGGATCTTTGGAGCGGGCTGCCGACAACATGGCAACTCCCATAAAATATTCGTCCCAGCTAATGAAATCCTCCCTTTTTGTCCCCATGATTTCTCCTCCGTCGTATACGTTCTTATTCTAATTAGTATATCACTTTTATTCCTATTTTTCTATATAAGCCTTAATCCCCTCCACAATCGCTTCCGCCGTTTTCTCCTGATATGCTTCATCGCTTAGAAGCTCCGCTTCTTCCCAGTTGCTCAAAAAACCGCATTCTACAATAATCGTAGTCGCTTCCGTTCTCTTTAATAAGTAATAGGTATCGTTTGCCTTTGCTTTCCTGTTATTCTCCGTATTTAATGCAAGCAAGGCCTTCTGCATTAGTTCCGCCGCCCTCTTTCCTTCCTCCGAATGGCTGTAATAGAAGACCTGGGCCCCCTTAACCCCTTCCTGGTGGTAACTATTCTGATGAATGCTCACGGCAAGTATCGGAGCGGACTTATTGATCTTTTCCACCCTGGCCTTCATATCGCCAACCTTTGTAGAAGAACCGTCCGTTCCCGTAAGCATAGCGTCCTCTTCTCTCGTCATCACCACGTCTATCTTCTCTTTTTTCAACAGCTTCTGCACTTTCTCGGCAATTGCAAGATTTACTTCTTTTTCATTTACATCATTAACCCCAATTTTACCGGGATCTGAGCCGCCATGCCCCGCATCCAGAACCACCGTCATTTTCTGGTTCTTTACCTTATCGCTCGTCACATACTTACTGACGCTCCTGCTGATAATAATGAGTACTGCCAATACCAGAATTACCGCAGCCAACTCTATTTTCTGTCGCAAAAAAATATCCTCCGGCAGCATGTATCCATAAAATATATGCCTGCCAGAGGATATCTATTCTTTCTGCGCAATTTTTATTTAATTTGTGTACTGAAGGATTACATCCCAGATATCCGATGTTTCTTGTCCAAGACGCCATGCCGCTGTTCCTGCAAGGCCGTAATCCTTCATTAGCTGAAGCCTTGGCTGCAGTGACTTCGCATCCTCCAGCCATACTTTATAGGTACTGCCTTCCGATTCCCATGTGGCGTAATTCTGCTTCGTTACATCGTCCCAGGTAATCTGCGCGCCGGCCTGGGAGACCACAAGTTGAGCGTCTTTCATACTGTAAGCAGTACTCTCGACTTTCGTCGAATATTCCGCTTCTTCGGTTCCGGCTTGAGCCGCCAGCTCCCCTTCTGTCTTCGGCGTTTCCTTCCACACTCTTGTAAAGAACGGAACCGCATTAATCACCTTCTCTGCTGGAACTTCTTCTATCGTCTTAGCAATGCCATTCTGCACAAAATCATAAGACGCCACGGAACCAGCTTCCAGAGAACCGCCATAATGCTCGTCATACCCCATGATTATTACATAATCGGCAACAATGCCCTGCTCTTTTCTGTGGTACTGCTGATTATATGCCTGCGGTACATAGTTGTCCACAGACAGTACCAATCCGTTCTGCCTGCACTTAACCGACAGTTCACGGATAAACTGGATATAATGCTCCCCGCACTCTGTGGAAATTTTCTCGAAATCTACATTAATTCCGTCCACTCCGCTAGAAAGGGACGCCGCTATCAACTGGTTGATCAGATTGTCGCGGCTTGACGTATGGCTGAGCAGTTCAAAAGACTCCTCAAAGGAATTGATCCCTCCGTCAAAATCCCGGATCGCCGCCCACACTTCAATCCCTGCCTGATGCGCATAGTTCACAAAATCAGAACCCGCAATCGATTCGACATTGCCTGCCGTATCCGCAACGTGGAACCAGGTTGGGGAAATCGTATTCAGCCCCTTAGTCTGTGCAATCATCTCTAATATGCTGCTGTTCGCATCATAATTTGTCACATTACACCACGCCATATTGATCGTATGATCTCTGGAAATATTAGTGTACTCCGGTTCGGTAAATTCCCTGGATATCTTCTCAGAAGTAACGTCCTTCAGATGCTTCTTGCGAATATAGCCTACAAACCCATCTTCTGTCCGAACTTTCTTCCAGTCGCCTTCATCCTCAATCACACGTACCTTCTCTTTCTTCTTAACCTCTGTCAGCACCGGACTCTTCACTCCGCCCTGGTACCGAACCTGGGTCTTGCGTTTGGTCAGCGCCACATCCACGTCCCCGGTCTCGGTCAATACCATTACCCGCCCCGGATCATCATATACTTCAAACTCCACGCCGGTATATTGTTTTACAAAGTCTAAGGCAATATATGCTGTACTTCCTTCTGCTTTTAAAATGACGTAGTCTTCACTGTTCTTCTGCTTTGAAACAGAATATTCTTTACTTCCAACACCCACAGATACTATATCGTTCGGAAGCGCGTAAAGCAGAACATTCTCATTTGCATCCCAGTAAAATCTCTCATTGATATAATCCCGTACAATACTGTATTCTACGTATACCTTGCCGTCCCAGAGCCTTCCGCGCGGTTCAAGAACCTGATTATTCACAATAACAGCAAGCTGATTCTCGTTTTCAATCCCATAATATTCATCCAGATCAGCCCGTTCTTTCGTCCCGCCGTAGCGTTTCCACAACAAAAGCGCTGCAATAAGTCCTATTATAAATATGATAAAGAAAATAATCTTCAGCATCAGATTCCTCTTACGTCTGCGCCTTGACTGCCTCCGTCCGCGTGTTCTTCTCCGCCTCTGATCCATAATCCGCCTTTGATCCATAGTCTACCTCCTATTGCCTCATTACAGCCTAGACTTCGCCTTTACTGCAACATCGCCTTACTATTATATCAACAAAAGTGGTGACCGTCATTATATTTCGACAATTTTTTATAATTTTGGAGGGCATTTACTTCTCCTGCAGATTAATATGGTTGAAATACAGCTCCTTTAAATCCCCCTTTTCATTTAAAATATAATCCCTCATGTACCCGGAGTCCTCCCTCAGCATATGTGCTTTGACAATCTGGGTCGGGCTTGCTGGATTCCCCTCCATCTCCAAATATACTCCCCTTCTTTCATACCGGTTCAGTTCGCTGAATAGCTCCCTGTATTCTTTTGTCTCCGACTTCATGGGTTCCTCCTTCTCAATGCATGGCTTCCCGCTGCAGTGCGTACTATAATAAAGACCCGGAAAGTGCTTGTGATATATTACCCGGTACAGAAAATATGCCCGCATTGATTATAAAACTGCTTCAAAAAAATATTTCAATAAAGTCCGTCTGGAAATCTGTTGAAAATCTCTGAGTTACTGATGGAAGGAATTGTTCCGCAGAATGAGCTTAGAACGATTCCTGCCCTGATCTGAAAATGTTGAAAAATCTGATATGTTGAAAATGCTCCTACATGGGAATACTATTTTCTGTACGGCTATTATATATCAATTCTTATGTTAACGCAAGCAGTTTTTTATTTATTTTATTGAACATTTACAAGCTACTATGCTATACTGTCTAAAAGGAAGTGATAAATATGAAGATTGAAAAGATTAATGACAATCAGATACGCTGTACGCTTACGCGGGCTGATTTGGCCGACCGCCAGTTAAAACTGAGCGAACTGGCTTATGGCACAGAAAAAGCAAAATCACTTTTCCATGATATGATGCAGCAGGCGGCCTATGAATGCGGATTTGAAGCAGAAGACATTCCTCTTATGATAGAGGCGATTCCCGCATCCGCAGATTCTATTGTGCTGATAATTACCAAAGTAGAAGACCCGGAAGAGTTAGACACCAGATTCTCCAGATTCGCTCCTACAGCCGGCGGCGATTGGGATAGGCGGGATTCCGCTTCTCTTAAGCTGGAAGGCGCGGAAGATATCCTAAACCTTCTCGGCAAGGTCAAGGAGAGTATCGCCGCTCTTCCCCAGGAACAAACCTCTGCGCAGGAAGGCGAAACCTCTTCAAAGAGAACTGACTTGAGGCTATTTTCCTTCGCTACCATGGACGGCGTGATTTCTGCGGCACAGCTTCTTGGCAGCCTGTACCATGGCTCTAATACTTTATATAAAGACAGCGGTTCCGATATGTACGTTCTGGCTCTTACCCAGTCCGACCATACGATTAATGACTTCAGCCGAATCTGCAACATGTTGTCCGAATACGGCTCGCTGGAACACTCTTCAGGAGCGTCGCTCGCATATCTGGAAGAACATTGTGAAATCATCCTGTCCGCCAATGCGGTGCAGCAGCTTTCTCTGATTTAATCCTGCGGTACCCACAAGATACCGCTATGCGGCTATGTCCGCCGTTTATTTTACCGCGTATAAAAAAGGCTGCCCTTTTCAGGCAGTCTTTTTTATATCGTATGCATTAAGCATTCAAGATTGCATTCAGCTTCTCCGTCAGCAGATCTGCATCAATGCCATGAACCATAGCGGCTTCCTCAATCGATTCGCCTTGGGAAGACGGGCAGCCAATACAGTGCATCCCTATCTCCATCAGAGCCCTTGCCACATCTTCAATCTTATCTCCACTGGTCATTAATAATTCGCCGATTGTGGTATCCTTATTAATCTGTGCCATATAATCGCCTCCTCTATTCTCTGGTAATTTCTATTATATCCAGTTTTCTTCATTGTGTAAACATTTAAAAGCTTTTTCTTCCCGAAATTTGACGATTCAAATTGCAAGATACATTTCTATTTTTTTCGACAAAAGGTAAATTTTGTGATTTGTTTACAAAACGCCCGTTCTTTTGTTTTGCGCGAGTAATCAACCAAAATCCTATGTTTTTATGTTGATAATGTTGATAAGTTACAAAAACCTACCATTTTTCCGCTCTTTTTCCCCATAAGAATGTTGATAACTTTCGAATTATCTCCTGACAGATTCCCCTAGCATTTTACATTTTTGTGTATTTTATCTAAAGATTCGATTTTCTGCATAATGACATAATATTTTTCATCTATTACATAAAAGAGTCCCGGAATATATCTATCAATTTTCCCGGGATTTTTTATAGTTTTTCTATTATCTGACAATTCTACAGTACTCGTCTAACTGTTTTGATATTCATACAGGTTGCCGGGATTATTCCAATTCCTTTGGATGCGTTGATCGCATTCACAATCTGGCCGTCTCCCATATAAATTCCAACATGTCCCTCATAGAGAATTAGATCTCCCGGAAGCGCCTCCCCATAGCTGATTCCTACTCCCACACATTCCTGATCCCAAGTAGTTCTCGGGAGACTGATTCCGAAATGCGCATACACCGACTGTACAAACCCCGAACAATCCGCGCCGTTCGTCAGGCTTGTCCCGCCCCACACATAAGGATTCCCGATAAACTGGCAGGCATAATCCACAACTGCTTGTCCCCGTGTAGAGGCATTCGCAGCCTGTTCTTCTGCAATTCTGGCCGCCTCCTCGGCCGCAATCCTTGCTTCTTCGGCTAAACGCGCTTCCTCTTCTTCTCTGGATTCCGCATGCTCCACCACTTCCCTAATATCCTCGGCTTCTGTGTCCGCTGCAAGTTCCCTTGCTTTTGCTTCCGCCTCGTTGCCTGTAATAATATATTCTGTATAAACGTAGCCGGTCACTGTTCCGGACTGCACCTTCGTCCATTCTCCTACCGGACCAATAATTTCCGACGCAGAACCCGGATACAGCTTTCCGACCCACTCGCTTTCCCTTGTCGGTTCGCTTCTGACAAAGAGAAAGGTATCCGCACCCACATCCGTGAATGCCATATCTAAATACTCTCCCTTTTCTGTAGGCACCAAATACTCTTCTACCGCAATGTTCTCATCTGCTGTATAACAGTCGTTTAGTACCTGTTCAATTCCCACACTCGGAAAGGCCGCTTCAATTTTATCTGTTTCTTCAATTCCGTCAGCCGCCTCCACCGTCTCCCCGGAAACTGAAACTGTTCCAATTACAGAAACCAGAAATAACCCTCTCTTAAGACTCGAATTCATAAACATCCTCCTTCATTCGTCTATGTCTTCTCATCTTTTGTATATCCGAAGAATCTGTTTCTCCAGACGGGCTGAATTGCTTCTCTGCCAATTGTTACAAAAATATTACAAATATTACGATGTCATTATATCAATGCATATACCTCGTGTCAAGCCAAAAAAGCTTAATTTTATCGTCTTTTTATTATCTTTTCCTTAATCTTTTTCGTCGCTTTTTGATAAATAATGTTACAAAATTGTTAAATTTTAACAGTTTTAGGTTGTCCTGTCACAAATCCATTTTATATAGAAGCAAAATATTTTTTTAATTAATTCTTGACAAATCAAAACATTTGTCCTAGAATTAATTTTAGTAATCATTATTATTATTGTTTAGAAAGGAGAATGCCATGGCTGCTTTAAAATACAGCAGGCAGAGGGAAGTAATCAAAAACTACCTTTCCCACTCAGACGAACATCCGACGGCTGACACCGTATATATGCATGTCAGGGAACAATTCCCACATATAAGCCTGGGAACTGTATACCGTAATCTGAATCTCCTTACCACTATAGGCGAAGCGATAAAGATTACAACTCCCGACGGCGCAGTACGGTTTGACGGAACGACATCCCCCCATTACCATGCATTATGTACAAAATGCGGCGGATTATTCGATTTGGATATGAGTATTTCTGAATCCATCAATGAAAAAGCGCGTGCCTGCTTTCCGGGAACCATCCACTCCCATTCCGCAATCTTTTACGGAGTGTGTCAATGCTGTCAGGAAGAAAAGCACTGATTTATATCAGTAGAAGATACTGATTTAAATAAATATAATATAAGGAAAAGAAAAGGAGATTACAACTATGAAAAAATTTGTATGTTCTGTATGTGGTTATGTTTATGAAGGCGAGGCAGCTCCAGAGAAATGTCCTCAGTGCGGCGTCGGCGCAGACAAGTTCACCGAACAGGGCGACGGCTTAAGCTGGGCGGCCGAACATGTTGTAGGCGTTGCTCAGGGCGTAAGCGAAGACATTATTGAAGATTTAAGAGCAAATTTCAACGGCGAGTGTTCCGAAGTTGGTATGTACCTTGCAATGGCAAGAGTTGCTCACAGAGAAGGTTATCCGGAGATTGGCTTATACTGGGAGAAAGCGGCTTACGAAGAGGCAGAGCATGCCGCTAAGTTTGCAGAGCTGCTCGGCGAAGTTGTAACAGACAGCACCAAGAAGAACCTCGAAATGCGGGTTGCTGCCGAGAACGGCGCAACAGCAGGCAAATTTGACCTTGCAAAGCGTGCGAAAGCCGCTAACTTAGACGCTATCCACGATACCGTGCATGAGATGGCAAGAGACGAGGCTAGACACGGCAAGGCATTTGAAGGGCTTCTTAAGAGATACTTCGGCTAATATAAACGTTACAAAATCAAAAAATTTATTTAGGAAAGAGATCAGCCCAGCAGGCGGATCTCTTTATTTTTTAATCATGTATTGATTTTTTCTCCGAACGGGTATAATATGTATATATACATCATATAGTTTTTAATACTACTTATCAACATGCACTAATTACAGGAGGGAGTATCATGGCAAATACAATTAAAAAACACGTAAAGGATCCCGGCAGTGCAATAACCCATTTCATCGGCATGCTGATGGCTGTTTTTGCTTCTGTACCATTACTTATGAAGGCCGCGCGCGAACCAGAACGGATATACGTCGTTTCTATTATTATTTACGCCGCCAGCCTAATTTTATTATATGCAGCAAGCACTACCTACCATACCGTTAATAAATCGAACCGGATTAACACAATCTTAAAAAAGATTGACCATATGATGATTTCTGTCTTAATAGCAGGCAGCTACACCCCTATCTGTCTCTTAGTTCTACGAGGGAAGCTTGGTATCACTCTGCTTGCGGTTGTATGGAGCTTTGCAATTGCCGGAATCATCATCAAAGCCTTCTGGATCAATTGTCCAAAATGGGTATCGTCCGTTTTATATATCGGCATGGGCTGGACCTGTGTACTGGCGTTCTCTCAGCTCCTGAACACACTGTCACCGGCCGCGTTCGGATGGCTTCTTGCCGGCGGAATCATCTATACGGTCGGCGGCGTAATCTATGCGCTGAAATTGCCGCTGTTCAATAGAAAGCATCAGTATTTCGGAAGCCACGAAATTTTCCATCTATTTGTTATGGGCGGAAGCGCCTGCCATTTCGTGGTAATGTACGCGTTTGTATTGTAACAGCTAACGGCGAAATCCCTCGGCCAGTTTCTCTTTCGCCTTTTTCTTAAGGCGCTTAATTGCATACTCCCGGCTCATTGCTTCTTTCTTTGTTGCAAAAATTTCATAATAAACCAATTTTACTGGCCGACGGCTGCGTGTGTATTTTGCGCCTTTCCCCTCATTATGTGCTTTTATCCGTTTTTCAATATCTGTTGTCCATCCGGTATACAAACTTCCGTCCCGGCATCTTACCATATATGTATAATTCACAGCCAATCCCTCCGCTTACCCGGACTTCTATTCTATTAGAATGACCCCCGGCTGCGTTTTGTCTTATTCCCGGATATTTCTATCTCTCGGCAAAGGCGCCTGAGCCATGCCTAAGAGATTTCAATCCGCCTGCACTTAGTATAGCTATATTCTGCTCCCTTTCGCAACCTATACTTCCAATATTAAAACAAATCCTGTTTCATAACAGGGATTTGCTCACATCCAAATCACGTACTGCGGACTTTGCGGCAAACGCAAAAGCCGGGCGCATTTCCGCCCGGCTTCTCCGTCTAATCTGCTTTATTTACTCGTCTACAAACTGAAGCGGGTCTATCGGCTGTCCGTCTTTACGCATTTCATAATATACGTTGCAGCCTTCTACCGAATAATACTTCGTCGGCTGTCCCACATATCCGATAACCGTGTTTGCATTCACATAATCACCTGTATTTACAGGAACTTCCTTTAATTGTCCCACGTACAGCTCATATCCGTTTCCAAGATCCAAGTTGACCGTAGTACCTGTCTGGGCGGTCACGTCAATC
Source organism: uncultured Dorea sp. (assembly GCA_910588745.1). GTDB lineage: Bacteria > Bacillota > Clostridia > Lachnospirales > Lachnospiraceae > Claveliimonas. The sequence continues at coordinate 18,914 of CAJURK010000035.1, forward strand.
GACTTTACGACTCCCGCCGCGCCGCTGATAACCTGATCCCCTTCCGCGCCGGAAATTACCAGCGCGGGATTATACTTATACTGGTCAAGGGTTGAGAAATATACGGTCTTGTCCATACTGAAATTCAACAGGATCTGTCCGTTTACCGGCCATAAGAGCTGGCTGTTCTCGGAAAAACTGAGAGCTGTTCCGCTCCCGGCAGTTTCCACGCCCGGCGACTCCTCTTTTACTTCTTCATCAGCGCCTTCGCCGATTTCTTCTGTCGTTTTTTCTGTTTCCTTTTCCTCTTCTTTTCTGTCGTCTTTCGTGTTAATTACCAGCCTGTCTGTATTTGCTGATCTTGTCTGCACCTTCTTATCTTCTGTGCTGTCGGTTTCGTCTGCCGCGCTTGTTTCCGGACGGTCAGATTTCTGGTAACTCTTCAGTGTATATGTTCCCACAATCGCAACTGCCGCCGCAAAGCAGACTGCAATCCCAACAGACGCACCTCTTCTTTTTGAAGGCTTTGGCCTCTTTTTCATATTCATCACCTCTGGCTATATTTTTGCCAGAAGCGTCTTCTTTTATTCAGTATCTCTTACAATATCCGCAACTTCCTGCAGCTCGGTTCCTTCAAAAAAATATGCAAGAATTTCATGAAATGCACTTCCATCTTCTGCCATTCGATTTGCCGTATACTGACTCATTCCCAGGCCGTGTCCCACGCCTCTGGTAGTAATCCGAAGCTTGCCGTCATAGTTCTGCAGAGTAAAACAGCTAGAAGCAAGTCCATAGGTCTTCCGGAATTCTTCCCCGTTTACCGTTTCTTCCCCGGCTCGAACACTTAGTACGTATCCGGCCGTATCCGCAGCAGTTACTTCCACATCCATTTCATCTAAAATAATTGTCTGCATCTGCTCCTTTGCTTCAATATCCAGAGGGCATTCTTTAATTTTCAAATAAGGATATTCCTCGCTGCCGAGAACCTCGGCTCCATCTCTTGTATTGCCGTTTGTCAGCCTGCAATAAGGCACACTCGCCGGATTCCCGCCGTAAAGCAGTACTTGTCCTTCTGTCTGCTGCCAGGCAGACCGTAATTTATCATAATTAGCGCTGTACTTTCCCGCTCCCCACTGATCGCGCATTTCATCCGTTGTCCAGAATTCATCCGGCAGTACCGTATTACTACCTGCTTCCCGGATCTGCCCGTAAACAGTCGTTCTCACAAGCACCGCCTGAGCCTTTAGGGCTTCTTCTTCATACGAAGCCGGAATTTCTTTCGCAAGCCTTCCGATACAATACTCCTCAATAGACATTTCCGTTTCTTTTCCGTCATTCTCCACCATGATACAATCCTCTTCTATTTTTCCGGTAGTTTTAACGGATGGTCCATTTAAAAAAACGGTAATTATGTAAGGGAGCAGCACAATAATAATCAGATAGCTTCCCAATCGTTTCATTCTCTGTAACATAAACAAGCCCTCCCATACGTTAATGTATGAGAAGGCTCAGTCATTTATGCACGTTTGTTTTTCTATTATTAGATTGTATCCACAGTTATCTTATCCAGATGCCAGATGTCCTCAACGTACTCTTCAATCGTTCTGTCCGATGAGAACTTGCCGCAGCAAGCTGTATTCAAAAGCGCCATCTTAGCCCATCTTTCCTTATCTACATAAGCCTTTTCAACTTTCTCCTGCGCTTCTGCATAAGAACGGAAATCCTTCAAGATAAAATACATATCCGGACGGTCGCTTCCTTTGTTGTTCAGCAGACAGTTGTACAAATCGCGGTATCTCTCGGTATCGCCGTTTGCATAGGTGCCGTCCACAAGCTGATTTACTACCCGACGGATTTCTTCGTCGTTATTGTAGATATCGTATGGATTGTATCCGCCGTTTTTCTCGTAATTCATAACTTCATCCGAACTCAGGCCGAAGATAAATGCATTCTCCTCGCCAACCTCCTCAACGATCTCTACATTCGCGCCGTCCATGGTTCCAATCGTAGGAGCGCCGTTCAGCATGAACTTCATATTACCGGTTCCGGACGCTTCTTTAGAAGCGGTAGAAATCTGTTCGCTCACATCTGCTGCCGCAAAGATCAGCTCAGCGTTAGAAACACGGTAATCCTCGATAAATACAACCTTTAATTTGGTGTTTACATTTTGGTCATTATTCACTACCTCGGCAACCGAATTAATCAGCTTGATAATCTCCTTCGCGCGGATATATCCTGCAGACGCCTTTGCTCCGAATATAAAGGTTCTCGGATAAAATTCTATTCCCGGATTATCCTTAATCTTATTATACAAATACATAACATGCAGGATATTCAGAAGCTGGCGCTTATATTCATGAAGCCTCTTAACCTGTACGTCAAAGATAGAACGCGGATCAACTTCAATCCCATTGTGCTGTAAAATATAAGCGGTAAGACGTTTCTTATTCTGATATTTAATGTCCATGAATTCTTTTAACGCCGGCTCGTCATCGGCATATTTTTTCAGACCTGACATGAGAGACAAATCGGTCGCCCATTTGTTCGTTCCAAGCTTCTTTGTTACCCAATCGGCAAGAAGCTGATTTCCGTGCATCAGGAAACGCCTCTGCGTAATACCGTTGGTCTTATTGTTAAATTTCTGGGGCATCATCTCATAGAAATCCTTTAGCTCGCGCTTTTTCAGAATCTCTGTATGAAGCCTTGCAACGCCATTAACAGAATAACCCGCAACGATTGCAAGATGAGCCATCTTCACCTGACCATCCCGGATAATCGCCATACTCTTAACCTTCTCATGATTACCCGGATACGCAGCCTCTACTTCAAGAAGGAAACGACGGTCAATCTCCTGGATAATCTGATAAATTCTAGGAAGCAGCTTAGAGAACAGGTCGATCGGCCATTTCTCAAGAGCTTCCGCCATGATTGTATGATTTGTATACGCGCAGGACTTCGTGGTAACCTCCCATGCTTCATTCCAGCCCAGATGGTAATCATCCAAAAGGATTCTCATAAGTTCCGCAACCGCAACCGTCGGATGGGTATCATTCATCTGGAACGTCGCTTTCTCATAGAGCTTGCACACGTCGTCATGGTCTCCCATATACCTTGCGACCGCTGCCTGAAGGCTTGCGGATACAAAGAAATACTGCTGCTTCAGACGAAGCTCTTTTCCCGCATAATGATTATCATTCGGATACAGCACGTCTACAATGGTCTTCGCTAAATTCTGCTGCTCAACCGCCTTGAAGTAATCGCCTCTGTCGAAAGACTCTAACTGAAAGTCTACAATCGGCTCCGCATCCCAAATACGAAGGGTGTTAACCTGGTTATTGTTATAACCGACAATCGGATAATCATACGGTACTGCAAGAACTGACTCATAATTTTCCTGCTTAAACATCGTCTTTCCTGTTTTATCATCATATTCAACGCGGATGTTGCCGCCAAAACGGATTTCTTTCGCGTATTCCGGTCTTCTCAATTCAAACGGATTGCCATATCTCAGCCAGTTATCCGGTTTCTCAACCTGATAGCCATTTTCAATCTGCTGTTTAAACATCCCATAGTGGTAACGGATACCGCATCCGTAAGCCGCGTAGCCAAGAGATGCCAGAGAATCCAGAAAACATGCGGCCAAACGTCCCAAACCGCCGTTCCCAAGGGCAGGATCAAGCTCCTGGTCTTCAATGAAATTCAGATTGATATTCATCTCTTCCAGCGCTTCCTTTACTTCCTGGTAAGCCGTCATATTAATCAGGTTATTACCAAGAGCGCGGCCCATCAAAAACTCCATGGACATGTAATATACAATCTTCGGATCTTCTTCGTCAAACTTTTTCTGCGTTGCCATCCAGTCGTCAATGATCGCTTCTTTCACGGCATAGGAAACCGCCTGATACTGTTCCTGCGGACTTGCTTCTGTCAGTTCCTTACGGTACAGGCGTCTGCAGTTATCCAGTACTTCCTTCTTAAATGTTGCTTTGTCAAATCTTGCGTTCATAGCTTTTCATCCCCCTATTATCCTATTTTTTCTACGCCAAGCGTCACTTTCTCTCCATTAATCTTCCACTCCTTCACATATCCCCCAGGAGTCGTGTTGGTAACGGTCTTCGCCAGCGTTTCTGAACCAATTGTCTCCGCGTGGCCTGCAAATATCCCGGCTGCTTTTTCGCTTCCTTCATAGGTAACGGCGATCTGATCCATCACCTCAAAATCCGCTTCTTTCCGCATTGTCTGAACCTTGCTGATAATCTCACGGACAAATCCTTCTTCCAGAAGTTCCTCTGACAGGTTGGTATCCAAAACAACCGTAACGCCATTGTCGCTCTCCGATACATAGCCTTCCATCTGAGCAGTCTCAATCAGCAGATCTTCTCTAAACAAGGTAACTTCCTGTCCGTTTACCATCAGTTTCAGAGCCTCCGACGCGTTCAGCTCATCCATCGCCGCATTTCCATCCAGTTCGCTCAGCGCTGTTTTAATTCCACCTAGCATTTTACCATATTTTGGCCCCACTGTCTTTAGCTGAGGTTTAAAACTATAAGAAGTAAAGTCCCTTACGTCTTGTGTAAATGTTACAGCCTTTATATTCAGCTCATCCTTTACAATATCCTGGTAAAATTCCGGCAGGGTAAAGCCGGCTTTCACAAACATCCGGCCGATAGGCTGACGGTTCTTAATATTTGCCGTATTACGGCAGGCGCGGCCCATTACAACCAGCTTAAGAACTTGTTCCATATTTGCTTCCAGTTCTTTATCAATCTCCGCCTCGCAGACGGTCGGGAAATCACACAGATGAATACTTTCCGGCGCTTCACCGTCCACGCTTCTTACCAGATTCTGGTAAATCTCCTCCGTCATAAACGGAACCATTGGCGCGGCCGCCTTACAGCATTCTACCAACGCCGTGTAAAGCGTCATATATGCATTAATCTTATCCTGCTCCATTCCCTTTGCCCAGAAACGCTCTCTGCTTCTTCTTACATACCAGTTGCTCATATCGTCTACAAAATCCTGCAGCGCTCTTGCCGCCTCCGGTATGCGGTAATTGTCAAGGTTCTTATCTACCGTCTTGATCAGTGTATTCAGCTTTGACAAAAGCCATTGATCCATAACCGATAATTTATCGTATTCTAAGGTGTATTTTGACGCGTCAAACCCATCAATATTTGCATACAGCACATAGAATGCATAGGTATTCCACAACGTTCCCATGAACTTGCGCTGACCCTCCACTACGGCCTTGCCATGGAAACGGTTCGGCAGCCATGGCGCGCTGTTTACATAGAAATACCAGCGGATTGCATCTGCCCCGTAGGTCTCTAAGGCCTCAAAAGGATCTACTGCATTTCCTTTCGACTTGCTCATCTTCTGCCCATTTTCATCCTGCACGTGTCCAAGTACAATCACATTTTTATAAGGCGCTTCGTTAAAAATTAACGTAGAAATTGCAAGCAGCGAGTAAAACCATCCTCTGGTCTGGTCTACCGCTTCCGAGATAAAGTTCGCCGGGAACTGCTGCTCGAACAGTTCTTTATTTTCAAAAGGATAATGATGCTGCGCAAACGGCATGGCGCCGCTGTCAAACCAGCAGTCGATCACTTCCGGAACCCGGCGCATCGGTTTGCCGCATTTCGGACAGCGAATGGTTACCTCGTCAATATACGGACGGTGAAGCTCGATATCCTCCGGGCAGTTGTCCGACATACTTTTCAATTCCTCAATACTTCCGATGGAATGCTGGCATCCGCACTCGCATTCCCAGATATTTAGAGGGGTTCCCCAATAACGGTTACGGCTAATGCCCCAGTCCTGTACATTTTCCAGCCAGTCGCCGAAACGACCCTTTCCGATACTTTCCGGAATCCAGTTAATGGTATTGTTATTGGCAATCAAATCCTCTTTTACATCCGTCATCTTGATGAACCAGGATTCTCTTGCATAGTAAATCAACGGCGTATCGCATCTCCAACAGTGAGGATAGCTATGCTCAAACTTCGGCGCGGAAAACAGCAGTTTTCTTCCTTCTAAATCCTTTAACACCTCCGGATCGGCTTTCTTTACAAACAGCCCGGCAAACGGTGTAGACTCTGCCATATTTCCTTTCTCATCTACAAGCTGGACAAAAGGCATATCGTATTTCCGGCATACTTTCGCATCGTCCTCGCCAAACGCGGGGGCAATGTGTACCACACCGGTACCGTCTGTCAGCGTTACATAATCGTCGCAGGTTACATAGAACGCCTTCTTATGCTGCCCTGCGATTCCGTCTGCGGCGCACTGATAGAGGGGCTCATATTCTTTGAATTCCAGTTCCTTTCCAGTGTAAGTCTTCAGCACTTCATACGCCGCTTTTCCATCCTCTGCAAGCGGCCCTAAAACCGTATCAAGAAGCGCTTCTGCCATATAATAGGTATATCCGTCCACACAGGACACCTTAGCATACGTCTCCTTAGGGTTCACACATAAACCAAGATTCGAGGGCAGCGTCCACGGCGTTGTCGTCCACGCAAGAATGTACGCGTCCTCTCCTTTTGCCTTAAAACGGACAATTGCAGACCGTTCCTTTACATCCTTATAGCCTTGAGCCACTTCCTGGGCGGAAAGCGGCGTGCCGCAGCGCGGGCAGTAAGGCACAATCTTGAATCCTTTATAAAGAAGCCCTTTATCCCAGATTTTCTTTAACGCCCACCATTCGGATTCAATAAAGTCATTGTGATAAGTTACATAAGGATTCTCCATATCAGCCCAAAAGCCGACTGTACCGGAAAAGTCCTCCCACATTCCCTTGTATTTCCAGACGCTTTCCTTACACTTGTTGATAAACGGCTCCAGACCATATTCTTCAATCTGCTCTTTGCCATCCAGACCCAGGAGCTTTTCCACCTCCAGTTCCACCGGAAGGCCGTGGGTATCCCAGCCCGCCTTACGCGGAACCATGCAGCCTTTCATTGTTCGGTATCTTGGAATCATATCTTTAATAACACGGGTCAATACGTGACCAATATGCGGTTTTCCATTCGCAGTCGGCGGACCGTCATAAAAAGTATAAGTCTCGCCATTCTTACGGTTTTCCATGCTTTTCTCAAAAATGTGATTCTCTTCCCAAAATTTTTCAATTTCCTTCTCACGATCTACGAATTTCAAATCCGTAGAAACCTTCTTATACATAATCAACCTCCTTCGCTCTTGAAGAACAGAGACGCGCTCCTCACGTCCTCACATTCAAATATTTCTACCAGCGCAGTTTTGTCACACCAGGAATCGCCGCCCTTTGCAAAAGCAAACTCCGCGCATTTCCTGGAAGTTTTTTACATATAAGGAACAACGTTTCCTAATATAGTAAAAAAGCTCTCGTCCGAATAGGACGAAAGCTTAACTGCTTCGCTTATAAACCACCTAAACATACCGTCATATGCCTTCCCTGTAACGGGGGAAATCCGTCGGCATCTACTTGACTTCTTTTGTAATATAACTACAACATCGAAAAGAAGCGTTCGGCAACCGCAACTCGGAAGTGATGTTCAGACTGCCTTTACTCATACCAGGCTTCCACCACCCCCGGCTCGCTGGACGATTCCTGCTTTCTTCTAAACACAGGAACCTTAAAACTTTCAAAGCATCCTACTGTCTTCGTCACCATTTTTTTCACCCTGTAATTATAGTCGAAAAAGATAGAATCCGTCAAGACCCGATTACAAATTTACTGAATCAATGCCTCCTGCGTTTTTCCTCCCTTTTCCGGTTAATTCTCGTCGTAATAACAGCGATTCCCGCACACACCGCAAGTATCGCTGCCGCGCCGATTGCTGCCGCCGCTTTATACCGCTCTTTATCATCTTTCTTCTCTTCCCGCGCGTCTTCCTTCGGCTCGTTTTCCTCTTCTTTTATCTCCTTCGGCTCTTCCTGGACTTTTTTCTTATTGTTGTAATAATTCGCGCTGACCGTCACTTCGCAAGTTCCCACAGGTATCTCGTCATAGAAATACGTCACTGTGGCATCGTCCGTCCCATCTTCATGGAGAACAATCTCCCTGTCAAGCTTCTCAACGTCCGCTTTCTCCGAAAGCAGTACATATGCGCCGTCCGAGATCCGGCTATACTCCATATCTTCATCCAAGTCCTCAACGGACACCTTCTGAAAATGATCAAACCCATAATCCAGCAGCGCCTTTGTATCCGAATATGGATGCCCTCCATAAGTATGCAGAACCACGCACACCAAACGCCGTTCCCCGTTATCGGCCAATGTAATCAGGGTATTTTCTGCCTCCGTTGTATAGCCTGTTTTCCCTCCTACAGCATATTCATAATAGTCAGAATGATTCGCAATCAACATATGATGCTTTTGCTGAAATACATGCTCCTCCACAGTATCCGATTCCGGGATCGTATACTGCTGCGCCTGGCAGATCTGGAAAAACATTGGGTAATCAAACAACGCTTTTCCAATCAACGCCATATCCCTCGCACAGGTAAAGTGGTTTTCATCAAACACACCGTTCGTATTCACGAAGTTAGAATTTTCCCCGCCAAGCTGAGCGCATTTCTCGTTCATCTGCCCGATAAACCAGTCATAGTCCTGGCCCTGGCTGAGCGCAACTGTCTCTCCTACCGCATAGGCGGCCTCATTAGCTGAAGCCAGAAGCATCGCGTACATGGTCTGCTCCAAACTGATTTGATTTCCCTCTTTTAGTCCAATAGACGCATACCCTGATCCGAGACATGCCAACGCTTCCTTAGAAACCGTAACCTGACTGTCCATATCTCCATATTGAAATGCCAAAAGCGCCGTCAGCACCTTCGTAATACTTGCCGGATATTCTTTCTTATCTATATTTTTCGCATACAGAATTGCGCCGCTGTCAGCATCCATTACAATACCCGCGTCTCCATATGTCCCCGGCCCTTTCGGCCATCCTTTTCGCTCATTTGTCTGCACCGGCAGCTCATACGCCTCCTTAAGCGCCTTTTCGCGGGCTTCTTTTTCTGCTTTCGCCGCCTTTTCTTCCTCTGTCATCTCGCTTTCCGGCTTCTCCTGTTCCCCGGTATTTCCCGAAGTTTCAGACGCCACGCCTAATCCCGCTGTTAGCATGCTGAGAAATACAGCCGCCAATATCACAGCAACCATCTGCTTCCATCGTCTCATACGCCGCCTCCATAAAAGTGCCTGCAAACTCAGTCTGCCAGTTCTCTTGCCTAATAAATATTATATGATATTACAAAAAAATACGCAAGATAACCGGAAACGGTTATCGAATCAAATCCCGTTTGCAATATGAATTTTAGGTGGAATTTGCGAAAAAAATACTGCATTCTAAAAAATCTGTGTTATACTATGGATGATTGCAAACATTACAGATTTTATAACGCTTACAAACAAGCAAATTTATAGCAATTCTTAGCAGGAGGCTGATAAGCCGACGGCATCCTTAGATTACAAGTATATAGCAAACCTGATGGGATTCGCTCAGTTAGATAACCATGATTGCTTTGCGGAATCGTATGCCTTCGTTTATCATCAATTGCTCATACAAAAATATATATGAAAGGAGGCTGTATATGCATAAAAAAATACTTATGGTTTGTCTGTCTTTCATCCTCATTTTCTCAGTCATCTTTTTAATCGGGTGTTCTACGAAGTCGTCGGAAGGCGGCTCTGCCAACCTTTCCGGTTCTTCTCAAAAGAAGAAAGCAGACTCGGGTAAGAAACGGACAACAGTTCACGAATATCTTCTTCCAACAGCTTCAGGAGCCGTCGTCTATGGAAACGATATTATTTCTATAGACGCATCCAACGTTTCGGAAGGCTATGTTATGGTTCAATACAGCGGAGGAATTGAGAAAGTGCGCATACAGATTACCGCACCGGACGGAACCACTTATACTTATGCGCTTGCCATCGGTTCCTACGAGACGTTTCCTCTATCCGGCGGAGACGGAAACTATCATATCGATATACTAGAAAACGCTTACGACGATATGTATGCCATCGCCTTTTCCCAGGACTTTAGCGTAACCTTAAACGATGAGTTTCGGCCGTTCCTGTATCCAAACCAGTATGTATGGTTCACACAGGATTATGAAGCGGTAGCCTTTGCTGCCAGCCTGTCAGACAGTTCCTCGGACGACTTAGACTATTTAGAACAGGTTTACCAATATGTGATCACAAATATCACTTACGACGAAGAACTCGCGGCCAATGTTAAGACCAATTATTTGCCGAATATCGATAATACCTTAAAGACGAAAAAGGGCATCTGCTTCGACTATGCGTCCCTTATGGCGGCTATGCTCCGCTCCCAGGGAGTCCCGACCAAACTGGTTGTAGGTTACTCCGGCGAAGCCTACCATGCATGGATCAGCGTTTACCTAAAGGAAATCGGATGGGTAGACGATATCATTGAATTTGACGGCAAAAGCTGGTCTCTTATGGATCCAACTCTCGCCGCTAATAACAGCAGCAGCTCAGTTGCAAAGTATGTTGGCGACGGAAGCAACTACACTGTAAAATATTCATATTAAATGAAGACGCTTATCTTAGAAACGGAGGATTATTTATGAAACCATTTTCCAATATGGAACTTTCTTCCTTCTGCGGACAGCTTGCCCTGATTTTAAAATCAGGCATTTCCTCTCTGGAAGGACTTACAATTATGCTGGAAGACGCCGCATCTCCAGAAGAAAAGAAGATATTAGAAGCTCTTCTCGAAAAAATGCAGGAAACCGGAAGCCTGTATCAATCTCTTGAGTCAGTTGAACTCTATCCCTCCTATATGCTTCATATGGTCGAGATCGGAGAAGAAACCGGTACCTTGGATGAAGTAATGCAGGCGCTCCAGAACCATTACGAACGCGAGGAAGCAATCAGTAAAAGCATTCGCAATTCCATTACATACCCAATGATTATGACTGGAATGATGGCGGTAGTCGTAATCATTCTCCTGGTAAAAGTTATGCCTATATTTAACCAGGTATTTATCCAGCTCGGGACTGAGATGACAGGTTTTTCCCGGATGCTGATGAATGTCGGCAACGCCATTAACCGGTATTCCCTTGCGCTTGTCATTCTGCTTGTACTTATCGCAATCCTTGTATTTTACGGAACACGTACCGATTCCGGACGCAGTATGTTCCGAAGCCTGGGTTACAAACTAAAGCTTACCAGAGCCGTCTACGAGGAAATCGCCGTCTGCCGTTTTGCCAGCGGTATGGCGCTTACCTTAAGCAGCGGGCTGAATCCGGAGCGAAGCATGGAACTTGTCAATTCCCTGAATGACGACCCGGTATTTCAGAAAAAGATAGACCAGTGCCAGAGTCAGGTAGACGAAGGAAACGACTTGTCGCAGGCATTATTTACCTCCGGAATGTTTACCGGCGTTTATGCACGGATGGTTTCCATTGGTTCCAAAACAGGTACTATTGATCAGGTAATGGAACAGGTAGCGGCTCTCTATCAGGAGGACATTGATAACCGTATGAATAACATTCTTGCCGTATTAGAGCCTACTCTTGTTATTTTGTTATCTTTGATCGTTGGCGTAATTCTTCTGTCGGTCATGCTGCCGCTTATGGGAATCATGTCCAGCATTTAAGCAAAAGGAGCTGAAACTATGAGTCGTTTTGAATACAAGAAACCATCGCGTCGTCCTCCTAAGATTCTTGCTTCTGTCTGTATCTTTGTGTTGATTCTTTTCCTGTTCGTGCAGGGAATTTCGTCTCTGTCCACAAGCACAATACAGCGTCAGCGGGAGAGCTTGGAGAACGCGATCATGCGCAATGTTACTTATTGTTATACAGTGGAGGGCGCATACCCGGAGAGTCTTGATTACCTAAAGAATCATTATGGCCTGATGTATGACGAAGACCTGTTCTTCGTGGACTATCATATATCCGGCTCTAACATTCTGCCGGATGTGACCATCATTGAAAAGGAGGGAAAAAAATAATGCGTTTTCGTACACAGCGTAAGCATATGATAGATTTTCTGTTTTCTGTGGCATTATTTTTCGTATTTGCCCTTTCGGCAGTTATCGTAATCCTCCTTGCCGCCAGAATCTACCAGTCAACAACAGAGAACTCCTCTCTGAATTATACATCCAGGACCAGCCTGTCCTACATCGGTGAAAAGATTCATCAAAACGACTTAGACGGAGCCGTTTATCTTGGAAGCTTCGACGGATATGAGGCGCTGGTAATGGAACAGGAACTAAAAGATGTAACTTATTACACTTACATCTACGCCTGTGACAATGAATTAAAGGAGCTATTTACCAGCGGCGATTCTGGTATTAAGGCTTCTTCCGGACAAACAATTTTAGAAATCCAGAATTTCTCTATGGAACAACTGTCCGATAACCTGTTCGCGTTTTCCTGTACAGACAGGAATAACCAGCAGGCCTCCACGATCGTTGGGATCAGGAGCAAGTAACCAGCGATAACTTATTTTTTTATTAACAGAGAAAGGATATCATTTCTTTATGACACGTAGAAATAGAGCCAGAGCTTCCAGCTTATTCCTAATGGAATTAATTATTGCGATATTTTTCTTTTCTGCTGCAAGCGCCGTATGTATACAGTTTTTTGTAAAATCACATTTACTCAGTATGGAATCCAACGCATTAAACCACGCGGTAAATGAGTGTACAAGCGCAGCGGAACTGATCGATACCTCCGAAGGGGCCGAAAACATCCAGAATTTGCTGATGAGATTATATCCAAACGGTACCTATCCGGATATCCGTACCTCATCCCTCGCTCTACCAAATGACGATATCCAGATATATTTTGATAAAGATTTTAAAGACTGTATCCGTCAGGAAGCCGCATATATACTCACAATTCATTTTGCCGGAGAAGAAGAGCTGCTTTCTACAGATATGAAAGTAACCTCTGCAGCCGGTTCAAAAGATTCTGAAACCGTTATATACGAACTGCATACCAAACATCACTTAGCAAGGAGGACGGATTATGAAAAAAGATAAAGAACAGTCTTCTTTTGTAAATATCGGCTCTTCTTCATTACTAATAGTTTTTGTGGTATTATGTCTTGCCACCTTTGCTATTCTGTCGCTTTCCAGTGCAAAAAGCGACTATTCCCTAAGCAAAAGGCTTGCAGAACACAAGAGCAGTTACTACGAAGCATCTTCAACCGCAGAGAGCATTTTAAACGAAATCGACACCCGGTTAGCCGACGCTGCCGCGGACTCTCCAAAGGATCGCCTATCCGGCTCTTCTAAAGATTTTATAGCGTCCCCCTATACGGAGGCCGTAATAAAGTCCCTTGACGGTTCACAAATCGACGAAACCAGCGTCTCCTGCAGGAAAACAGATAAACGTTTGCAGATAACCTATCAAGTTCCGCTTAATGAAAAGCAGATACTGGATATTGAACTTAATGTAACGGATTATACAAAGCACGAAACCTACTATGAGATACAAAAATGGCAGGTTGTCTCTACCGATACATGGGAAAGCGACGATACTCTTAATCTCATGCCGGTTATCCAGTAATCAGAGTTTTGAAAGGAGTTTTATACATGGATTTAATTAGCATATTAGAGCAGGCAATTAAAGAAGGGGCTTCCGATGTATTTATCGTTGCCGGACTTCCCGTAACCTTTCGCAAGAATGGCGTAATCTGTCAGATTTCCGATACAAAGCTGTTTCCCGCAGATACGGAAAAGATTCTAACGGAGATTTATGAACAGGCTGGGCAGCGTGATCTGAATATTTTAAATAATTCGGGCGACGACGATTTTTCCTTTGCCCTCTCAGGTCTTTCCAGATTCCGCGTCAGCGCGTATATGCAAAGAGGCGCTTTATCTGCGGTAATCCGAATTATCACCTTTGATCTGCCAGATTTCAGTGAACTAGGTCTTCCCGAGCATATCATCCATCTAGGCGATAATGGAAAAGGCATGATTCTGGTTACCGGCCCCGCCGGAAGCGGTAAATCCACCACGCTTGCCTGTATTATCAACCAGATCAACAAAACCCAGCACAAACATATCATTACTCTTGAAGACCCGTTAGAGTACCTTCACCGGCACAACAAAAGCATTGTTAGCCAGCGTGAAATTAATGTAGACACTGAAAATTACGTAACCGCGCTCCGAGCCGCGCTCCGTCAGAGTCCGGATGTGATTCTTCTTGGTGAAATGCGCGACTATGAAACGATCAATGTCGCCATGACCGCAGCAGAGACCGGACATCTTCTGTTGTCCACCCTCCATACCATCGGCGCCGCCAATACCATCGACCGTATTATCGACGTATTCCCGGCAAACCAGCAGCAGCAAATAGGCGCGCAGCTATCGCTGGCGTTGAATGCGGTGGTATCCCAGCAGCTTGTGCCAACCGTAGACGGCAAAGTCGCTCCCGCTCTAGAAATTATGACCGTCACACCCGCTATCCGAAATATGATTCGCGATAATAAAGTACATCAAATTGACGGTATTATTTACTCCTCTATGAAAGATGATATGATTTCTATGGACGGAAGCCTTCTTAATTTATACAAACAAGGACGGATAACCAAAGAGACCGCCCTCAAATATGCAACCAATCCAGAAATGTTGGGGAAAAAGTTATAAGAATATAGCCGAAATTGTCGAAACAGCTCCTGACTAAAATCAAAATCCATGAAGCAGCAGAGACGGGATGATTTTAGTCAGGCGGCGTTTAGACGGTAATATATGGTTTAGAACCTAAAACATACATAAAGTTAAATTTTCCTCTTTTAAATTCTTTGGTTTTATGGTAGAATAAGTTTGCATTTGGGTTCAACCTAATAGCGTATTATAATTTTATTAGTTGTCGCTATAGCTCAGCTGGATAGAGCGACCGCCTCCTAAGCGGTAGATGGTTCG